>CAMEIH010000052.1 GCA_945917985.1 uncultured Clostridium sp.
TACCTCATTTCTACTGCGGATAAGAGGCAATATGTAGCATACATGGAATCTGACCCGAGTGTAAGACTAAATTCAGCCCAAGGTGGAATTTACTTTTTTATTTAACGCATAAGAATTGTTATGACAAAAAGATGGACAAATAACGATTGATGTGTTAGAGTCTAGATGGCTCCAAAATGGCTCCAATAATTTTGGGAAATAAAAATACATAATGTATATAGTGCCTAAAAACAGCATAAAATCAATAAAAAACATGGTAGAAGATAGCGACAAAGCCAAAACCGGGAGCGTGAAGGTGGTAGAACAGTAGGTTCTGGTCGTGTTGCTACTATCATTGAGTAGTCGCGATTAAGCGAACTGAGAAAACGCAAATATAATTCCCAGAGCAAGCTTGCTTGCTTCTGGGAATTTTTTGCGTTTGCAAAGTATCTTCAGAAGGTGGCATAAGCCTATTGGACTATCTGTCCAATGACAAATTGAATAGTATAAATTATCCTCTTATTAAGCCTGAGTGACAGGTGACGATATGATGAAGAGATTTTAGTGGATATGATTAAGCTGTGTGAGGAGTATTTGAAATGGTTCAACAACAAGAACAATTATCTGCTCTTTGCGGGATTTAATTCGGGAATATCCTTTTAGCTGGAATGCGGAACCTGTGCCGGAAAACCAAGCAGAAAGATACGGAGCTCTCATAAAGGATTTAATCTGGCAGGCAATTGGTAAAGAGAAGCAGCGTGCTCGTTATCGGAAGCAACGTGAAATCGTAAACAGAGTGTCGGATGATATAGGCGTGACAAATTCCCGATCAGCTTATGGGGATTAAGAGATATCTAATGTCTGTGCCGGAGGATGAGAAAGTAAAGAAATTGCTGAAACTACTGGAAGATGGTGAGAAAGCCATTGGGAAAAAACGTGTAGAATTTTTTGAAAGAGAAGAAGGACATTTGTACGAAAAGATTGGGGAGGGGATATATCAGAGGAAACGATAATTTTTTCTATCCCAAAACGGTCAAAATGGGGTAGAAAAAGATAAAGTGACTATGAAAAATGGATAGCAAATGTTAATTCCGTAAACACTATAACATAAATATAAATTTAAGTAAAAGCACACATAATATTAATCGGTGTGTATATTTACTAAAATAGTAATTGACGAAACATTTGTATAATGTTAAAATTTGAGTAAAGATACACACAAACTAAAGTTATGTGTATAAATACTTAAATAAAGTTGGTGGATTATGGTTTTGACATATAAGCAATGTATAGAGAAGTATGGTAGCGACCATATGTTAAAAAAAGAAATAGCGGAAGGGAACGTTTTTCAAAAAGAAAAAGGTATTTATTCCCTGAACAGAACTTGTTCCGAGTTGGAAATTATCAGTGCAAAATATCCGAAGGCTGTATTTACCGGGGAGAGCGCTTTTTATTATCATAGTCTGACGGATGTGATTCCTGATTTTTATCATCTGGCAACTGTTAGAACCGATGGAAGGATAAAAGATGAACGGGTAAAACAGACATTTCTGAAGGAGGATATCTTTGATATGGGACAGATTAAAATGCCGTACCATAATACAGAGATAAGTATTTACAACTTGGAGAGAATGCTGATTGAACTTATAAGATTCCGAGGCAAATTATCATTTGACTATTACAAGGAGATTATCGGTGCGTATAGAAATCGAGTAGAAACCATGGATATTGCTAAGGTGGAAGAGTACGCAGATAAGTTTAAGCATTCGGATAAAATGATGCAGATCATTGAACTGGAGGTATTGTAATGAATTTACGGGATGAAGTAGATAAAATAAAAAAAGAAGGATACAGTGAAGCAAATGCAGAAGCAAAACTGTGTCAGGATATTATTATAAAAGCAATTTCGCAGAGTAGTTTGAACAGAAATGTTACGATTAAAGGTGGTGTAGTCATGCGTAGCCTTTCTAGGAACGCAAGACGTGCTACGCAGGACTTGGATTTGGATTTTATTAGGTTTTCCATATCGGAAGAATCGATATGTCTTTTTATTGAGAAGCTGAATTGTATAGAGGGGATTCAGTTGCGGATGTCAGCACCTATAGAGGAATTAAAGCATCAGGATTATAAAGGTAGGCGTATTCATATTGAGATATCAGATGATGCCGGGAATGTATTATCTTTAAAAATGGATATCGGTGTACATAAGGATTTGGATATCGAGCAGGAAGAGTATTGTTTTGATGTATGTTTTCAAGAGGATGCTGCCAGCGTGCTGATTAATTCAAGGGAGCAGATGATTACAGAAAAACTAAAATCCTTAATGAGATTCGGAACCCGGTCAACCAGATACAAAGATATATTTGATATTTGTTATTTGTCTGATATGGTGGATATGGAGAAACTCAGGTTCTGCATACAGAAATACATATATGCTGATACTACAATTGATGTAAATGATGCTGATGAGATGCGAAGAAGGGCAGAAAGAATTTTTACCAGCAGTACATACAAAAAGCAAGTGGAGCGTTCCAAGAAGAATTGGCTTGATTTGTCGGTGGACGAGGTTCTGAAGAAGGATTTGCAATTTATTTATAAGGTGTAAAAAACAATAAGCTATTTATATCCCCACTAAACTCCTTACCTATGATATAATGCATGTGGGGATAAGCGATTTTAATGTAGCCTAAGAAAGTTGACAATACAAGCAATGATAGGAGGCATCATATGGTACACCCGGATAAAGTTGGAGTAGAAGCCAAGAAGAAAGAAGATGAAAATTTTAAATTTCGTAGTTTTTTGAAAGGACATGCAGATGAGGAAGAATTAGATGAGCAGTTTCTGCGACTGCATAAAGAACTGTTCGCTGATTACGATTGCAGTAAGTGCAGAAATTGTTGCAAGATGTACAAGGGAAGTATACCTGAAGAGGATTTAGAAAAGGATGCGGAATATTTGGGAATTACAGTAGAACAGTTTATTGATTTCTTTTTGGAAAAAGAGGAACCTGGAATCGGGTATCATACGAAACATAAGCCTTGTGATTTTATGCAGGAAGATGGAAACTGTAAACTTGGGGATTGCAAACCGGATAGTTGTAAGAAATATCCTTATACTGACCAGCCGGAAAGATTGTGTAGTTTGCTGGGGATGTTAGATACCATTTCTATCTGCCCGGTTGCATTTGAAATATTTGAGCGTTTGAAGAAAGAATATGGATTCAGGAGAAGATAGGGAACATATGAGAAAAGAGGCATCTATAGAACAATGGAAAACGTTATATGAGGCAGGAACACGCATTAAGGAGCTGAAACCATGGGAAAAGTTTTGGGATATGGATTTAATCGGTATCAGATATGGCGCTGATGAGGAAACGATTTTCTTCAGTATATTGGGGCGAGGCGGTGATTGTTATGGAATAGCTGTCTATGAAGGATACGAGGGACTAAATAGTTTTCTCATGCTTACCATGCAGGAGAGTATGAATCTGGCTCCGGAATATGCGATGTTTAACCAAAGAAATCTCACCTGTTATTGGGGAAATCGAGATGAATTATCAGAGAAACAAAGAAAGATTATTAAGGAATTAGGATATACATATCGCGGAAAAAATCAGTGGTTGTATTTCCTGTCTTTTGAGCCGGGATATTATCCATATAATATGGATGAGGAAGAAGTACTGCGTATGAGCGAATATCTGCAGGATTTGGAACTGGCCCTGCGCTACTATGATGAAACAGACATGCAAGTTGATTTTGAATCGGGAAATATGTTTCTGTTTTCTTTTGGAAAAGATAAAAAAACATGGGATTTTGGTGAAGAACCGCTACCTTTTACAGCTTTTCAATTTGGAAATTTACTGATTACAGATGAAGATTTGCTCTCAGATCTCAAAAAAACCCCGAAATGCAATGCTGTTTTAGAAGCGGATGTATCTGTGTTAGGAGCATCAGTTACGGATAAAAAGTATGATCGCCCTGCAAATCCGGCATTGTCGTTATTAGGGGATGCAAATACAGGAACTATCATTAAATTTGAAATGCTTGGACCGGAGGACGATGCGATTGTAATGCTGGCAGAAATTCTCATAGGTTTTATTTTTCAATTTGGAGTACCGAAGGAAATAAGGGTGTCAAATATAATTGTGGAAGCCGGACTTGAGCAGATATGTAATGTATGTGGTATTAAACTTCGCAGAGTAAAAAGATTAAAAGGATTGGAAGATTTCAAATATAGCATGCAAAGATTTAGATAGTAGTTTGTAAAGAAGGAGATTTGTTCTTATGCCACAGCCATATAAATTGATTGCAGTAGATATGGACGGAACACTATTGCAATCAGACAAAACGATTCATCATGACAGTATTACCGACATTCAGGCTGCTGTAGAAAAAGGCATTCAAATTGTGTATCGCACAGGACGTGCCCTGCCTGAACTGCAATCATATGTTGAGATTTTGCCGATGGTAAGATATGCGGTCTGTTATAGTGGTGCAATTGTGTATGATTATAAGGCTGATAAATGTATTTGCAGGACAGAAATTGAACAAGGATATATAGAGAGAATTATAGAAACTGCTGAGAAATATAAGGCAATGGTTCATTTCCTGACAGAGAAGGAGTCCATTGTTGCATCTGCCGATGTAACACACATGAAGGATTTCCATATGGGTGTTTATCAGACTATGTTTATGGAGGTGACAAGGCCAGTCGAAGACATGAGAGAGGAAGGGAAACTCCATAATTCTTTAGCTAAAATCAATATCTATTTTCGCTCAGCAAAAGAACGCAGCAGAGGATATGAGGAATTAAAACATCTTCCTTTGACATTTACCCTTGCGGAGGAAACATCATTGGAAATGACGGCACAATATGTAACCAAAGCAACAGGATTGCAGCATCTGGCAGAATATTTGAATATGCCGATCAGTCAGGTTGCCGGTATAGGGGATGCCGATAATGACAGGGATATGTTGAGCAAAGTGGGATTTTCCGTAGCGATGGGAAATGCAAGTGATGATATAAAAAGTCATTGCGACCTTATTACAAAAGATAATGATCACAACGGCGTCGGAGAGGCAATTCAGTATATTATCTCAAATCAGCTGTGATAAATAATGTAAGTGAACATACTTACAGAAGTGGTAAGATTAAGTGGAGGAAAGCAGATGGACGCTTTATACTGTACACCCCACTAAATTATTGCAATTATCCTACCGATATACAGGATAGGAAAGGATTTGAAGACAGTAAGCCCGGGGATAGATTCAACTTTTCGGTATAAAATATCTGTTTTTGAGGAACGCATATGAAGGTTAATCATACAACAATTTTTATGGGTGATGATACTTTACGTGCCCGCCACAGCGAACAATCAAATAGTGGAGTTTCAGGCAGAAAGTCAATCAATGGAAGTGCCTTGCAGGCAAAGCTTGATCCGATTGCGGCAAAGAAGGAAAAAGCAAGGAAAAAGGCGATGAAAATTGTAGGCGATGCCTTTGCAAATGAACAGAAAATAGATGATGACTTGAATGCCAGACGTGAGAGAATAAAGTCCCTGCAGAAGGATAAAGGAGAGGCTAATAAAGCTATACGGGAAATCGAGGATAGCAGAGCAGCGCTCCGTGATGTATACGGTATTGATGAAGATGGTCAGGAAGAAAAGGATTTGAAGCTTCTTGAGAAAGAAATCAGAGCTAAAATGCCTGGATCGGTTGTGCATCTGTCAAGGGACGAAATGGACGCAATCAAGAAAATCAAAGAAGGCGGATTATCTGAGTATCAGCAGAGATCTCTTGAAATGTTAGAGTTTGAGGTGCCATATGCGAATACCGCATACGAGGCTGATGAACAGATAAAGATGGAAAATCAAATCATCAGTGCGACTGAATTAGAACGCCTCAAGTCACATGCTATGCTGGATGCCGGAAAACAGGCTGATGCAATTATGGAAGAAGCTTCCAAGGAAATCGTAGGAATGCTTGTTGACGAAGTTAAAGAGCATATTGATGACGAAGCTAAGGAGCGAGAAGAGAAAGCAAAGGCTGAAAAAGAAAAGCAGGAAGAAATCGAGGAACGCATCGACGCAGCAAAAGAAAAGAAGAAAGAAAACGAGGAACTTACAGAGGACATTCTGGAAGGCGTTCAGGAGGCCAGTGCAAATGCATCAGATGTAAGCGCCGCACAGCAGGAAATCAAGGATATGATGAATAAAATGAAACTGATTGAAGATGATATCAAAGGTGCTGCGGTAGATACGAGTGTGTAAACATCTACAAATACAGAACCGGGGCGTGAATGGAAGCCCCGGTTTTTTACTTTTTTCAATATAGCTAAAAACCTATATGTATTATAAAACATATGTATTTTACAAATACTATATCTCATGATATATTCATTTTCGGAAAAGCAAGAAAGTAAAAGTGCCTGCATAAACAGGATACGGAAAGGTATAGGTTTTTGGTGATGAAAAAGGATTACAGTAAGCTTGGGACGTTGTTTAAGTCCATGTTCATGCTCAGTGCATGTACCTTTGGCGGTGGATTCGTCATTGTCTCTCTCATGAAAAAGAAGTTTGTGGAAGAGTTGAAATGGCTGGAGGAGGATGAAATGCTGGATGTGACAGCAATCACACAGTCAGCGCCCGGTCCCTTGCCGGTCAATGCGTCCGTGATCATCGGTTATCGTATGGCAGGAGTATTAGGTTCTCTCACAGCTATTCTGGGAACAATTCTTCCCCCGATGATTATTATCTCAATTATATCTGTATTTTATGAACAGTTTCGAACCAATCCATATATCGCAGTGGCTCTCCAGGTCATGAGAGCCGGTGTGGCAGCAGTTATTTTCGATGTGGTGATTAATCTGGCTAAAAATGTATTGAAGACAAAAAGAGTGTTGTACATTGCCATGATGGTGATCGCATTTGTAGCGACTTACCTGCTTGGGGTCAGCGCCATGATCATTATCTTTACCTGTCTTGGCATCGGACTTACGGATCTTGCGGTGACACTTTATAAGAAGAAAAAGGGGGTAGCATAACATGTTGTTATTGAAATTATTCTTTGCGTTCATTCAGGTTGGTATGTTCAGCGTGGGCGGAGGTTATGCAGCCATTCCGCTGATCCAGGAACAGATTGTAAATATATACGGCTTAATGAGTATGGAAGAATTCTCTGATCTGATCACGGTGGCGGAGATGACGCCCGGACCGATTTCTATCAACTCGGCAACCTTTGTGGGAATGCGCCTTGCGGGAATTCCGGGTGTACTGCTGTGTTCTGTCGGATGTATCATCCCTTCTTTCTGTATCTGCCTGACACTGGCGCATTTCTATTATAAATATCGCACGGTCAGCGGCGTGCAGGTGGTTCTGGGATCCTTAAGACCTGCGGTTGTGGCATTGATCGGTTCTGCCGGGGCGTCCATCCTCATGCTGGGACTGTTTCAGACAGACATAAAGAATGTAGTTCTTGGCAATATAAGGCTTGTGGAACTTGGTATCTTTGTGATAGCATTGTTTATATTGAGAAAGTTCAAAGTCAGCGCCATTTCAATTATTTTGGGAAGCGGTGTGGTCGGAACTTTAATTTATACTTTTATGGGAGCTGTTATATGACAATTCGTCATCTGAAAGTATTTACGGCGGTAGCAGATGCGGGCGGCATGAGCGCTGCGGCAAAAGAGCTGCATGTGTCACAGCCGACAGTCAGCCAGGCCATTGCGGAATTGGAGAAATATTATGGGGTCAAGCTTTTTGAAAGGCTGTCCCAGAAATTATATTTGACAAAGGAAGGAGAGCTTATGCTCTCTTTTTCCCGTCATATCCTGGATTCCTTTGACCGGATGGAAGAGGCAATGGATCAGGCGGTGAAAAAGACAAACTTGCGTATCGGTTGCAGTGTCACAGTGGGAACCTGCCTGATCGGCGATATTCTGGACAGGGCAAAAAACAAAATGCCGGATTTGCTCTTCAGCGTGGTAGTAGCCAACTCCTCTGACATTGAACGGGCGATTCTTTGTAATGAGGTGGATATTGGTATTGTGGAGGGAATCCTAAAGAGCAGCGAGTTAGTGATCACGCCCGTCTGCGAGGACGAACTGGTGGTGGTCTGCGGTAGAGACCATCCTCTTGCAAAAGAGAAATCTGTCACGTTTGACATGCTGGAGGGGCAGAATTATATCAGCCGGGAGAGCGGCAGCGCAGAGCGTAATCAGCTGGAAAAGATATTTGAAGAACAGGGGCTACAGCTTTTGCGGACTTTTTGCAGTACGAACACTGAGGCGATAAAGAATGCAGTGATCAGGGGCATGGGCATCGCAGTGCTTTCAAGCAGAATGATCGAAAAAGAACGGGCTTTGGGAGAGATTGTTGTTCTTCCCATAGAGGGGCTTAAGGTCACCAGAAATATCAACCTTGCAGTGCACAAAAACAAGTATTTGTCAAAGGGCATCAGGATGCTGCAGGAGATTATAATGAAAATGTAGCATAAATACTCATTTTGTATTATGATAGGGTATATGGGAATAAATACTCGAAGACTGTGCTAAAAGGGAGGAACTTATGGCAAAGAGCAAAACTAAGTATATACCGGGAGATGATCAGATCATCAAACTGTTTGCAAAAAACGGGATCACGGATATTGAGAAGATTGAGCCGCTGGGGAATGGAGAATTCAATGCGGCTTTTAAGGTAGTAACGCCGCTTAAGGAGTATGCGGTCAAGTTTGCACCTGACAAGAACGCAGAGGTGCTGACCTATGAGAAGGACATGATGAAATCAGAGGTATACTGGTATCGTCAGATCAGTGAAAATACCACCATTCATGTGCCGGAGATTTATGCTTCGGACTTCTCTCATGAAATTGTTTCCACTTCCTGTTTTATCATGGAAATGATGAAGGGGGAGCCTTTGTGGGCAGTGGAGATGACGGAAAGTGAGAAGCAGCGGGTACAGGAAGAAAAGCTGAAGATGCTGGCCCAGATCCACAGAATCCATCATGATGGGTTCGGATACATACAGATGGGACTTTATCCTACCTGGTACGAGGCGATAAGAAGCATGGTATCTGCACTGATTGCCGATTGTGAGAAAATCGGAAAAAGCACACCGGACGGTCACAGGCTCCTTGCCTGCATTGACAAGCATAAAGAGATTCTGGAGAGAGTGAAATGCTCCATGGTTAATTTTGATCTGTGGGACAGTAACGTCCTTTATCATGAGGGCGATATTGTGTGGATCGATCCGGAGAGAAGCTTCTACGGAGATCCCATCGGAGATTTTATCACTCAGGGAGCCGGACAGAAGACTGCTCTTAAGGATAAGCAGAAGGAGATCGCAATCTACAACAGGAGTGCGGAAACCCCGATTGAAGCGGGAGTGGAAGAGGAGATCCGCTATGAGATTATGGTAGCTTATCTTGCGCTGATTGAAGAGGTGGAAAAATATGTCCGCTATGAGCCGGATGAGGAAAATTATATCAGAAACACGGTAGATGCAAGAGATATGTATGATCTAGCTTTTGGGATACTGGAATAGGTCGGATACGGGGGAGAACAGAGCATGAAACCATCGAAAAGAGTGATCAGCTACATAGACAACAATCTGAATGAGGTACTGCACACCACATTAAATCCGGAAGGACCGGGAGTAGTCAGAATTCATCTGATTCCACCGGCAAAGGTGGAGGAGGAACCGGGGGCGAGCATTGCCATTATCAACGGGCAGGATATCATACCGGTAAACACTTCCTGGACCATATTGCTTGCCGAGTTTATCAGGGAAGTAAATCAGTACAGCGGCAGGGAAATAACCGAGGAGGAAACGGAATCAATTCTGAAAAACACATGCAAAAATGTGCGCAAGGTGTTTCCTTTACTGAGTAAAAAGCTGCTGCGGGATGATATTTACACGATCATGAAAACCTTTACCCAGATTGCTTACGGGGAGCCGGTGGATGCGAGCATTGAATATATCAGCATCGGTGATTATGCTCCTTATATGAAAGCGCCTCACAGGATGGATCTTCTGGTGAGTGCCATGACAAAGGACGGCAGCTGGCATTGCAATCAGAAGTGTGTGCACTGCTATGCGGCGGGACAGACGCTGGCGGAGGAGAAGGAGTTAGATACGGCTGAGTGGAAGAGGATCATTGACAAGTGCCGGGAAGCCGGAATTCCCCAGATCACCTTTACCGGCGGAGAGCCTACCATGCGGGAGGATCTGACAGAGCTGATCGATTATTCCAAATGGTTTGTGACAAGGCTTAACACGAACGGAATCAAGCTGACGAGGGATTACTGCAGGGAACTGAAAAAGGCATCTCTCGACAGCATGCAGATCACCTTCTATTCCTGTGATGAGGAGATACATAATAAACTGGTGGGAGCAAACCAGTATGAAAATACGGTGCAGGGCATTGAAAATGCCATCGAAGAGGGACTCAACATCAGTATCAACACGCCTCTGTGTACACTGAACAGAGACTATGTGAAAACACTGGAATTCTTAAAGGAAAAGGGAGTCAGATACGTGACCTGTTCCGGCCTGATCACTACAGGTAATGCCACAGAAGCAGAATCGATGAGCCTGCAGCTTTCCGGTGAGCAGATACAGGAGATTCTGAAGGAGGCAGTTGGTTATTGCCACAGGAACGGCATGGAAATCAGCTTCACTTCTCCGGGATGGATTCCTGAGGAATTTTTTAAAGAGTATGGCTTGATGACACCAAACTGCGGCGCCTGCCTCAGCAATATGGCGATCACGCCGTCAGGAAATGTAGTGCCCTGTCAGAGTGATCTTTCAGGCGAGCCTCTGGGAAATATGCTGACAGATTCCTGGGAGAGCATCTGGAACAGTGAAAGGTGTCAGAAGAAACGCGCTTACAGTGCAAAGATGCTGGGAGAATGTCCGCTCAGGAGGTGGGAATAGATGAAGAGAAGCAGATTTTTAGGAATATTGTGTCTGACACTGGTTTTACTCTTTTTTCCTGCAACGACGGTAAAGGCAGCATCGGATACGGATGAGATACTCGATTATACCATCACAGTGGATGTGAACCAGGATGCAACGCTTACCATCATTTATGATATTTCGTGGCTGGTGCTTGAGTCTGATTCCGCAGGTCCCCTGTCCTGGGTAAAGATCGGAATTCCCAATAACAGATATGAATCTTATGGTGCATTAAGTGATAATATCAGTTCCATCTCCATGAGCAGTTCGGGAGGAAACTTTGCGAAAGTCTATTTCGATGACGATTATTATGAGGGAGAAATCGTGCAATTTCAGTTCTATGTGGTGCAGGATTATATGTACCAGATGAACAGGGATGAGGAAGGCTATACGGTTTATTCCTTTACTCCCGGATGGTTTGATGACATCAGGGTAGACAATCTTACCATCAGATGGAATAATGACAAGGCATCTGTATGGTCGCCTGACTGCCTGGTGGAGAACGGATATAATGTGTGGAATACATCGCTTTCCAAAGGAGAGAAATTTAAGGTGGAAGTGACTTATCCCAATGATGCCTTTGGTTTTGATGTGTCAAAGGATGCGGATGAAGAGGGAGAGGAGCCGCTGATCGTAGGTGTTCTCTCAGTAATACTTTACCTTGTAACCGCCATTGTTCCAATTCTTGTATTTGGTATTATTTTCGCAAGTGTATCAAGAGCTTTGTATTCGATTTCATCCGGTTTCGGAACAGGAACCACCAAAAAGGTTACAAGGACAAAGATAGAATACTATCCCGTATGTCAGGGATGCGGGGGTACCAGACTGGAGGGTCAGAAATTCTGTTCCTACTGTGGGCGAAGCTTTGTGAAGAGTGAAGAGACTGTCACGGAGGAAAATGTGGCAGCCAATGAAAAAGATATTTTGAAATACAACAAGGCCGGAGAATTTGCATATACGGGCCATCCCAATACCTTTATCAGAGTGAATGTGGTGAATGTGCCAAGACCCCGCACCACTTCCGGCAGAAGCCATCGGAGTTCGTGTGCTCACAGCTCCTGCGCTTGTGCCTGTGCATGTGCCTGTGCAGGAGGAGGAAGAGCGGGATGCTCGACCAAGGATTTCTACAACACGAATCTACGGTTATCGAGACTGCGCAGAAAATAGGAAGAGGTATTTCTTATGGAAGTTATGCAAAAGATGTTTGGTTATATCACTGCCAGAGAGGATATTCTGATCATGCTCTGGGAGAGGGAGAGCGGTTTCCATACGGCAACAAAGCGGTGCAGTGTTTTGAAGGACGCTGATCTGTCACAAATAGATTTATTCCATCTGCAGAAATGGGTGTATAAGGATGATCTGCCCACCTTCAATATTTTTCTGGATCAGCTCAAAGCAGCAATGGACGGAAAACCCTGCGGGATTGCACCGGATGAGGAAAAGGTGACGGTAGCGGTAAGGCTCTTGTCCGAGAACGATACCTATATCTATCAGAACATAGACTGTTGGCTGGAGCGGGAAAAAGGAAAAATCGATCGGATATTTGTGATGACAGAGCCACTGGATGCAAAGGAGTTACACCGTATTCGGATTGCGGAGACCTTTACCTCAGACAGAGATCCGATGCTTCTTCAGAAGCAGGGGATAGAACTGATACAGGCAAATCCGGACAAGAAATTTGCCGTGGTACAGTTTGATGTACCGAAGTTTAAAATGATCATCGCAAATTATGGAGAGAAAATGGCAGATGAACTGCTCAATTTCTTTGTGGCAACCCTTAAGGTGATCTGCAATAAATACCAGATCTACTGCAGACTGTCGGCCGATGTGTTTATGATCATCACGCCCTATGAGGATGAACAGAGCCTGTATGATTTTGTGGAGCTTCTCGACAGTCATCTGCTTGGTTACGGAGGAATGCAGTATCGTCTTGTATACGGAATCTGTCCTATCGGCGATCTGACAGGGGGACTTCGCCAGTACGGGGATGCCGCTGCCATGGCAAGACAGAATATTAAGAGCAATGCGCTTGAAAAGGTTGCTTTTTTTCAGGCGGATTTAAAGAAGAACATTTCTGCCAGCAAGTTTATTGAGGACAATATGAATCATGCGCTGGAAAGCGGTGAATTTGTCATGTATCTGCAGCCGAAGTTTCGTATTTCTGACGGGAAAGCGACAGGTGCGGAGGCACTTGTGAGATGGATCATGCCGGAGCATGGGATTGTGCCGCCGAATGATTTTGTACCGGTGTTTGAGAAAAATGGTTTTGTGGTAAAAATGGATCAGTATATCTGGGAAGAGGCGTGTAAGCTGATCCGCAAGTGGATCGATGAGGGGATAACACCACTGCCTATTTCCGTCAATGTGTCCAGACGGCATTTAAAGAACACGGATTTTATCGATGTGCTTGACCGGCTTGTCGAGAAATATGATATTCCCAAGAACTGTCTGGAAATCGAGATCACAGAGACTGTGGATGAGGCCGGGATTGTGGAGAGCATGGAGATGCTGAAGGCGCATGACTATACGCTGCTGATGGATGATTTCGGCTCCGGTTATTCTTCTCTCAATACTTTGAAGAATACGAAATTTGATGTGATCAAATTTGACCGAATGTTCCTGAACAATTTTATCGGTTCGGACAGAGGGCAGAAGATTGTGGAATATACCATCAGGATGACCAAAGCGATCGGACTTGATATGGTTGCGGAGGGTGTGGAGACGAAAGAGCAGGCAGAGTTTTTGGAGTGTTGCGGATGCGATACGGCTCAGGGTTTTTATTATGCCAAGCCCATGCCGGTGGATGAGTTTGAGGCAAAATATAGATAGCTAATTATTTATTGACCACATGGTTAACAAGTTGTATTACTAACCATGTGGTCAATTTTTGCAAAAAACAGAAAGCTTGTGTGGAAAAGAATCAGAAGCTACGGAAAAGCATTGATGGTCACGACCCTGACGCAGTCCCTTGGTACATTCGCAATTGTAACGCTGGTGTTTGGAATTGTCTTTTGGCTGATGGGGATTCCTGTTTATCTGGCCTTTGCATTTGGAGGCATCGCCCTAGCAACGGCACCTGCCCCTGCATTGTCGATTGTCAGTGAGTTCCATACAAAAGGGCCGGTGACTAATACGCTGCTGCCGATGGCAGTACTGGATGATATTGTGGGGATGTTTTTGAAAAAGGCAGAGGGGAAAGCAAAGACACTTACGATATTGATTGCCGGGATTACCATGACAATGATGATCGGATATTTCCTGAATACAAAAGTGTTTACCAATATATCATTGAATTTTATGCTGCTGGGAGTGGCATTTTCTGCTACATTCAGCAATATGGTTCCGGAGGAAAAGCTTTCGCAGATCACAGATTATTTTCATCCCATTCTGGCCATCTGCCTTCTGGGTGCTATTGTGGATCTGGGCGCGCCTCTTGACTATCATCTGATTCTGGGAGCCGGATTCTATACGCTCCTTTATATTGTGTTTAGGGCATGCGGAAAATACTTTGGTGCCAGATTTGGCGCAAAGCTGATGAAAATGCCGGAGACCGTGCAGAAATATCTCGGTTTTACCTTACTTCCTCATTCCGGGGTCTCTCTGGTATTTACCGGTATCGTATGTGCCACTTTGGAGGGTGGCGGTGAATCTTCCCTTGCGCTGATCGTGAAAGGCACTATCGCGGCAGCGGCAGTGATCAATGAGATCATTGCGGTCATCGCGGCAAAGAAAGGCTTTGAACTTGCAGGAAAAATTGAATAAAACCTTTTGAATTTCCATATCCTAAAGGCAAAACGGATTTCGCCGGATATTTAGGAGGTTTCATGAAACCATGACGGAAATATTGTATATTATTGCACTCTCGCTTGGTTCAATCATTGCCATTTTTGTTCTCACGAAATTGATGGGATACAGACAGATGTCCCAGATGAGTATGTTTGACTACATCATTGGCATTACCATTGGTTCCATTGCAGCGGAGATGGCCACTTCTCTGGAAGAAAACTTTATGCAGCCGCTGACGGCCATGATTGTGTATGCATTGTCAGCAGTGGCTCTGGCGTGGGTGACTTCCAAATCCATCAAGGCAAGAAGAGTGATAGAGGGTTCCCCTCTTGTACTTCTGAATCATGGGGAGCTTTATCGTCAGAATCTGAAGAAGGCGAAGCTGGATGTGACCGAATTCCTGGCACAGTGTCGTGTGAATGGTTATTTTGATATCTCTAAGTTGGAAAGCGCAATACTGGAAGGAAACGGAAAGATCAGCTTTCTTCCGAAGGCGGAGGATCGGCCGCTGATGCCCTCCGATATGCAGCTGACTGTAGCCCAGGATTATATGGTCGCAAATGTGATCCTGGATGGAAAGATCATGGAGGAGAATTTGAAGCATACCGGCAATGACGAAAAATGGCTGCATGCGCAGATCAAAGCCCAGGGTGCGAAAAAGACAGAGGATGTTCTTCTCGCTACCTGCGATGCCTCTAACAAGGTGACGGTTTATTTAAAGGTGAATCAAAAAGAGGCAAAGGATATATTAATATAAGAATAAAAGATCACTCTCATGCCGGAAGAGGAAATGGGCCGGAAAGAACTTCCCTTGTCACATACAGGGTGTTGTCAGGTTTCACTGCCAGGATCCATTTGACCAGAGTGATGCTTAAATGTTCTATTTCCAGACAAGTGATGCTGTAAGGGTGGACACAGCTTCCGCTGTTGCAGTAATAGAGTTCCTTTTCGGAAAGGGTAGGGCGGTGTGTATGACCGGTGATGAGAATGATATGTTCTTTTCTTGCAAAGGTCTGCAGCCGCTTTTCTGTTGTCTGTTTTCGCGTGTAGTTTTTTGCGGCGCTGGTGGGATCCAGGACTCCGTAATGCTCCAGTGGCTTCCAGAGATACCTGACGAGAAAGCGGGTGAAACGCCAGAGGGTGGAATTGAACAGATCTGCCTGATGACCGTGAGTAAGATAGATATCTCCGGCACCGAGAGAAGCTGCATTTTCCAGAATGATTCCCGGGTAAAAACGGATTTCCGGCCAGAGAGGTCGATTGCTTAGGTGAGGAGTGTTTCCGCAACAATGGGGGTATGTGCTGCAGTTTTTGACAGTATAGTGTCTGTCTTTTTTTACCATGTCGTGGTTGCCGTAGAGCATATAGAGACGTCCACATTTGTGGAAACGGGAGAGCAGGGAAAAGACATCCTCATGGGCTTCTATGACCTGTTTCATGCTGCGGTTTTCCCACAATTCGTCTCCGTCCCCAAGCTCGATATAGGTATATCCAAAGATAAAGTAATGCTGCAGGGCGGCAAAATAGAGATTCTGGTTTTTCATAAAATTGTCATTTGAGGTGCCGCTGCCCCGGTGGCAGTCACTGAAAAGCACATATTTACTGCATGGATTTAAGGGGAGCCGCAGGGCTCCCTCAAATGATTTTTGAAGGCGGGAATAATAACTCATGAAAACCTCCGTTCCTGTATCAGCGATAGGGTCAGTGGGCGGTTTGGTTTTTTACTATATTTTATGCTTCATGGAAGTGCTGTGTTCTGCCAAAGAAGTGTTTTATCGAAATGGAAGAACTGAAATAATGTTGAAAAATAAATTATATTGTGTTATGCTTATTTTGCGTTCAGATAAGTCGCATAGGGGTTATGAAAAATGGTTATGAGAGGTAATTTTATGGAGACAACAAATATAATGGACAGACAGAATGCTTCTTTTACCATGGACGACGCTGTGAATGTACTTTTTTCGAAGTTGGATGAAGCTATTGATGATATGGAAAATGGGAGAGCATTGACGGAAGAAGAACTTTGGGCGGAAATTGATTTGATTGAGTGAAACTGAGATTACCAGCACGGTAACAGTACTTCGAGTGTTACAGGATGGTATGAACTGGCAGTATGTCATTAAGCGTTGGATAATTGAAAACAGATAAGATGTAAGAACCGCAATCACTGAAGTTTCAGGATTGCGGTTTTTGTATAAGAATAGCCAAACTGCAAAAACTATAAAGAAAGAGACGTAAAGGAAATGCAGTTATGGAATCAATATGGAGTGAAGAGACACAGATACCGGAAAGAAAGTCGTTACATGAGAATATCAAAGTCCAGACGGCGGTGATCGGGGCAGGAATGGCGGGAATTTTGATTGCTTATTTTCTGAAAAAAGAAGGAATGGACGTGGTCGTTGTTGAAGCAAAAAGAATTGCAAGCGGTCAGACAAAGAATACCACAGCAAAGATTACCAGCCAGCATGGCATGATCTATGACAGAATGATAAAGAAAACCGGCGAAGAGAGAGCCAGGGGATATGCCATGGCAAACGAGGATGCCATTAAGCTTTATGAAAGAATCATCAGGGAGGAAAAGATAGACTGTGATTTTAAGAAACTGCCATCCTATCTTTATTCTGTGGATCAGGCAAAAACAGAAGAATTGAAAAGGGAGGCGGAAGCTGCCAGAAAGCTTGGAATAGATGCCTGTTTCGTGGAAGGGAGTAAGCTAAAGGAACTCCCCTTTGAGGCAGCAGGTGCAGTATGCTTTGAAAATCAGGCACAGTTTGATCCTCTGAAATTTGTAAGGCAATTGTCGGAGCAGCTTACTGTCTATGAAAATACGAGAGTCTTATCCGTGGATCAACATCTCATTTCTACCGATAAGGGAACCATAACAGCGGAGAATATTGTGTTTGCCACGCATTATCCTTTTCTGATCGTACCGGGATTATACTTTCTTCGGCAGCATCAGGAGAGGAGCTATGTGCTGGCACTTTCAGGTCAAAAAGAGCTTGACGGGATGTATTACAGCATCGATGAAGGCGGTTTGTCCTTAAGGAGCGTAGGAGAGCTGCTTCTTCTCGGAGGCGGAGCACACAGAACAGGGAAAATGGCAGGAGGTGGAGTGCAGTGTCCGGAATGCGTAAAGGAGGGATTCCCCTATCTCAGAGAGAGAGCAAAGACTTTTTTTAAGGGGCAGGAGGAAGCAGTGCATTGGGCTGCTCAGGATTGTATGCCTCACGACAGTATTCCTTTCATCGGGAAATACTCTGCCATGCGTCCCTACTGGTATGTGGCAACCGGCTTTCACAAATGGGGTATGACCTCCTCCATGATTGCCGCCATGCTCATCAATGATCAGATACATGGAAGAGAAAACCCCTATGCAAATACTTTTACCCCTCAGCGATTTCTGTTTCGGGCTTCTCTGAAAAATCTACTTGTGGACCTGGGACAAAGTATCAAAGGACTTTTCAATGGGTTATTCAGTGAAAAGGACAGGAAATGTCCGCATATGGGCTGCCGCGTTACATGGAATCCCGATGAGGAAAGCTTTGACTGCCCCTGCCACGGTTCCCGTTTTGACAAAAATGGAGAACTGATTGATAATCCTGCACAGGTCTCACTCTTTCATGATTGTAAATAATATTTTGCATAAATTGCCATTTCCTCCAGGATATGCTATACTCCCATCTTTGACAGTTAATACGAGGCAAAACAGCCGCAAAACCTGTGTT
>CAMEIH010000053.1 GCA_945917985.1 uncultured Clostridium sp.
ACCTTATTGTCTATTTCTTATTCTGATTGATTCTCATCGTCAGACTGATTCTCTTCTTTGTCACATCCACGGAGAGCACCTGGACATCCACGATATCGCCGACGCTGACAGCCTCAAGGGGATGCTTGATAAAACGATCGGTGATCTGGGAAATGTGAACCAGTCCGTCCTGGTGGACACCGATATCCACAAACACGCCAAAATCGATGACGTTGCGGACCGTTCCCTTAAGGATCATGCCGGGTTTCAAATCTTCCATGTTAAGGACATCACTTCGGAGAATGGGCGCGGGCATATTCTCTCTCGGGTCTCTTGCCGGCTTTTCCAGTTCCTTTAAGATATCGGTCAGTGTAATCTCGCCGATACCCAGTTCCTTAGCCATTTTCTCTTTATCCTTAATCCTGCGCTCCAAAGTGCTGACAGCGGATGCACCAGTAGAGCTTTCTTTGGTTGCTTCCGGCGCAGCTGCGCTATTCTTTTCATTCTCACCGGAAAGTACCATACCTCCCATGGCAGCCGCAAGGGCCTGTCCCATGGCGGTGTTTGTATTTCTGATCACAACCTTCTGTGCTTTTGGCTTTTTGTCCTGTTTTCTGACTTCACTGCCCTGCTTTACGCTGCCCTTGGCTCCTTTATTCTTGGCAGCTTCCTTCTGTGCCTGCTTCACATCCTCCATGGTAAGTCCCATTTTCTCAAGGAGTTTTTCTGCTGCCTCATAGCTTTCGGGGTGAACGCTGGTGGCATCCAAGGGGTTATCTCCGTCCAGAATACGCATAAATCCGGCGCACTGCTCGTAGGCCTTCGGTCCAAGCTTTGCTACCTTGAGGAGCTGCTCACGTTTCGTGAAGCGACCGTTTGCCTCTCTGTAATCCACAATATTTTTGGCAATGGTCTTGGAGACACCGGAAATATATTCAAACAGGGAAGCGGATGCCGTATTCAAATCCACACCTACTTTGTTTACACAGTCCTCAACCACACCGTTTAATGCCTCTCCCAGTTTTTTCTGGTTCATGTCATGCTGATACTGTCCCACGCCGATGGATTTCGGATCAATCTTGACAAGCTCTGCCAGAGGATCCTGCAGTCTTCTCGCGATGGAAGCCGCACTCCTTTGTCCCACGTCAAAATTGGGGAACTCCTCAGTAGCCAGTTTGCTGGCAGAATACACGGAGGCTCCCGCCTCATTTACGATCACATACTGAACCGGTGTATCCAATTCCTTAATCAGTTCCACGATCACCTGTTCAGACTCACGGGAAGCGGTTCCGTTGCCCACGCTGATCAGAGAAACATGATATTTGGTGATCAGACGTTTTAATTCCTTTTTGGCTTCCTCCACCTTATTCTGAGGCGCTGTGGGATAGATTACCTTCGTATCCAGCACTTTACCTGTCTCGTCCACTACCGCCAGCTTGCAGCCGGTACGGAAAGCGGGGTCCCAGCCGAGCACTACCTTTCCCGTAATGGGAGGCTGCATCAGAAGCTGCTCCAAATTCTTGCCAAAAACTGAGATTGCGCCATCCTCCGCCTTTTCTGTGAGTTCGTTTCTGATCTCTCTCTCAATAGCAGGCGCAATCAGTCTTTCATAGGCATCCTCAATCACTTCCTGTAAAAGAGGAGTGGTATATTCATTATCTGAGGTAATGGTCTTCTTAGCAAGATACTGCAAAATCCTCTCTGTGGGTGCTACGATCTTCACTGTCAAAAACTTTTCGTTTTCCCCACGGTTTAAAGCCAGGATTCTGTGACCGGCGGCCTTCTTCACCGACTCCTCATAATCATAGTACATTTCATAGACGCTTTCTGCCTTTTCATCCTTTGCACAACTTGTGATGGTTCCTTCCTCCATCGTAATATTTCTGATATAGATACGGTAATCGGCTTCATCGGAAATGCTTTCCGCAATGATATCCTTTGCGCCCTGAAGTGCTTCCTTTTCATCCTTCACTTCTTTTTCTTCACTGATATATTTTGCTGCCTCCGTTTCCAAAGGCTCTTTTGCATCCTGTGAAAGTATGTACTGTGCAAGTCCCTCCAGCCCTTTTTCCTTTGCCACACTGGCACGCGTCTTTCTCTTCGGTCTGTAAGGCCTGTACAAATCTTCCACAACCACCAGGGTTTCTGCTGCCAGAATCTTATTCTTCAGCTCTTCCGTGAGCTTTCCCTGTTCTTCAATGCTTCCGATTACCTGCTCCTTCTTTTCTTCCAGATTGCGCAGATAGGTCAGTCTTTCATGCAGATTACGGAGCTGCTCATCATTCAGAGACCCTGTCACCTCCTTGCGGTAACGGGAGATAAAGGGAATGGTATTTCCCTCATCGATCAGCTTGACTGCTGCTTCCACCTGCCATTTTTCTACCTTCAGTTCTTCTTTCAGTTTCAGTATAATGTCCATAGCTATTTTTCATCCTTTGCTCACGCTTGTTATTCTTCCGTTTATTGTATCTGATTGACCGCTATTTTTCAAGATTTGTATTGTTGTATTATCCGCAAACTAGTGTTATCATATAATTAATAAAGGCAAAGCGAGTGAACCTGTATGGATTACAATAACAATCAAAATATACCCCCACAGGGCAACGGCTACTATAGAGAAGTCAATCCCTCATTTCGCAATCCGGGAATGGCAATGGCAACTGCCTCTCTGTTTCTCGGGGTTGCTTCTTTTTTTACAATCATGTCCATATTTCTTCCTTTCCTGTTCGGAGGACTTGCAATTCTGTTTGCTCTTCTCTCCAAAGGTTATGGCAGAAAGATGCTGACCCAGGCTAAGATTGGTTTGATCTGCGGAATCGGGGGACTTTGTGTCACCGCCTCCCTGTTTGTTTCGTCTGCCGCTTTATTGCTTAAGAACCCTGATATGCTGGTAGACATCGGTCGCCAGTATGATGATGCTGTTGAAAGTATGTATGGACAGTCTACAGAGGAAATTTACGGAGAATCCTTTGAAGATATGATGAAGCAATATGCAGATATGTTAAATTAATTTCAGAATAAGATAAGTTGTTTCAGAAAGGAGTGTTTTTTATGACCGGAATTATGAGTGTCGGCTACGGCTCTTCGGTGTATGCCGGATATACCGGCTATTCAAATGAAAATGTGCAGGCAGGCAAACCCGTTGTAAATCCGGGTGAATCTACCGTGGTAGCTCCCGGCCGTAAATCCTCTCCTGCTGAGTGTGAAACCTGTAAGAACCGCAAATATCAGGATGGTTCCGACGAAATGGTTTCTTTTAAATCCGCTGCTCATATCTCTCCCGAGGCTTCCGCTTCCAGAGTACGTGCCCACGAACAGGAGCATGTGAGCAATGCATACAAAAAAGCTGCTCAGGGAAACGGCAAGGTGCTGGCTGCCAACGTCACCCTAAAAACCGCCATCTGCCCGGAATGCGGAAGAAGCTACACGGCAGGCGGTACCACTACAACCAAAATCAGCTACAGCGATGAGAGCAATCCTTATCAGCAGAACAAAAAATCTGCAGATGCCGCAGCTTTTATCGGAAAGAATCTGGATCTGGCTGTTTAACAGGAGTTTTACTATGAATGAACATCTTTCTTCTGCCAGTTTGAAAACTCTGGCAAAAGGACAATTACTTGGAAAATACGGCACACTTGTAGGAGCTTACGGCATTCACATCGCCTGTGTACTTTTTGCCACTCTATGTGACTTTCTTTTTGTAGATACCACTACTTTAGTCGGAGTTATCATTTATTATGCGGTATCATTTATCATCAGTCTCTTAAGCGGGCTTTTTGTTTTCGGTGAAGCATATATTTACCTGAAGCTGGCATGCAACCAACCGGTAACCATCGGCGATCTTTTTTACGGGTTTTCAAACGGCTCTGACAGAGTATTAAAGGTACAGGCAGTGTTAGCTCTCATCAGCATGCTTCTCGGTATTCCCAATATGCTGGTTTCCTATAATCAGAATGCCTTACTGGCAAATCCCTATTTTCTGCTGATCTGTGTGATCGTGATTCTGCTCTTTGCTATAGCGGATGTGGTGATCAGCCTGATCTTTTCACAGAGTTTTTACCTGATGCTTGATTTTCCGGGATACTCTCCAATGGAAGTGCTTCGCGGCAGCTACAAGATTATGAAGGGAAACAAAGGCAGACTGTTCTATATCGATCTTTCCTTTATTCCGCTTTTTCTGCTTGGTCTTTGTACCTGCGGAATCGGTTTTCTCTG
Source organism: uncultured Clostridium sp. (assembly GCA_945917985.1). Lineage (GTDB taxonomy): Bacteria > Bacillota > Clostridia > Lachnospirales > Lachnospiraceae > Suilimivivens. The sequence goes on from CAMEIH010000053.1 coordinate 4,195, forward strand.
GATTCTGCCATATTATCAGAGTACCAGAGCAAACTTTTATCTTGATCTGATGAAAAAGAGAAATAATGATTAATCAAACTGTATAAAAGCAGAAAAACAGCTGTACAAGTTATCAAGTACAGCTGTTTTTATTTTCATTTTATTGATTTTGTTCCGGTTTTGTATTGATCCATTTCAGATAGGCATTGATAAAAGGATCGATCGCGCCATCCATGACAGCATCCACGTTTCCTGTTTCCGCTTCGGTCCTGTGGTCCTTGACCATGGTATAAGGCTGCATCACATAGGATCGGATCTGGTTTCCCCAGCCGATTTCCTTTACCTCACCGCGAATATCGGAAAGCTTCTCTGCATTGGCTTCCTTTTGCAGAATATAGAGCTTTGCCTTCAACATCTGCATCGCCTTGTCCTTATTCTGGAACTGAGAACGCTCATTCTGACACTGCACCACAATACCCGTTGGAATGTGGGTAATTCGGATGGCAGATGAGGTCTTATTGATGTGCTGACCACCGGCACCGCTGCTTCGGTAGGTGTCGATTCGAAGATCGTCTTCATTGATCTCCACATCCACATCCTCCTCAATATCCGGCATAACATCCAGTGACACAAAGGAAGTCTGTCTCTTTCCCTGCGCATTGAAGGGTGAGATTCTCACCAGCCTGTGCACACCTTTTTCCGATTTCAGATAGCCGTAGGCATTGGTTCCGTTTACCTGGAAGGTTACCGATTTAATTCCGGCTTCGTCACCGTCCAGATAATCCAGTACTTCCACGGAAAAGCCCTTGCGTTCCGCCCACCGTGTGTACATACGGTAGAGCATACTGCACCAATCGCAGCTTTCCGTTCCGCCGGCACCTGCATTCAGCTTTAAGATTGCATTGTAGCTGTCATATTCACCGGAGAGCAATGTACTGATTCTGATATTTTCAAAAGTAGAAATAAACTCATCCAGTTCCTTGCGAATGTCCGCTGCCAGCTCCGGATCTTCCTCCTCATAGCCCATCTCGATGAGAGCCTCAATATCCTCATACTGGGTCTTTAATCCGTTGACCGTTTCTACAAGATCCTTTAAATTTTTCAGTTCTTTCATTTTACCGTTGGAAACATCGGGATCATCCCAAAAGCCGGGCGATTCCATCTCTCTTTCCAACTCTTCAATCTTCTTTGACTTATTGTCTAAGTCAAAGTGAATCCCTCACTTCCGCTAAAGGGGTTTCATATGCCTGAAGCTCAGACTTCATCTGGTCTAATTCTACCACTTAACGTTCACCTCTTTCTGTTTTTATTTCTATTCTATTATTATGCCTTGCGGCCGCAACATTGCTTATATTTCTTGCCGCTGCCACAGGGACAGGGATCATTGGGATAAATCTTGGCATTTTCTCTTCTCACAGGCGCTTTTGCCGCGGAATCATCCTTGTTGGTTCCGGTTACCTTGGCAACCTCTTCTCTCTCCACCTTCTGTTCAACGCGGACATGGAACAGTACACGGACAGTTTCTTCCTTAATATTCTGCGTCATCTCATCGAACATTTCATATCCGCTCAGCTTATACTCCACAAGAGGATCTCTCTGTCCGTATGCCTGTAAACCGACACCCTGACGAAGCTGTTCCATATCGTCGATATGGTCCATCCACTTTCTGTCGATGACCTTCAAAAGGATCACTCGCTCCAGCTCTCTGATTGCCTCGGGTTCCGGGAATTCTGCTTCCTTTGCCTCGTAGAGCTTCACAGCCTCTTCTTTCAGTTGCTGCTTTAACGCGTTCTTCTTGGGTGTATTGATACGTCCTCTGTTAACAGGTTTCAGGGGAATTGTAGGCAGGAGCAGAGAATTCAGTTCCTCCAGATTCCACTCCTCAAAATCTGAGTCATCTCCGATGGAAATGTCAACAGCATTCTCAGCAATATCCGTGATCATCTTATAGATGGCATCTCTCATGCTCTCGCCGTCAAGCACACGGCGTCTCTCCTCATAAATGATCTCTCTCTGTTCATTCATCACCTGATCGTACTCAAGCAGATTCTTTCTGATACCGAAGTTATTGCTCTCTATCTTTTTCTGTGCAGACTCAATGGCATTTGTCAAAGCCTTATGCTCAATTTCCTGATTCTCCGGAATACCAAGAGCGTTAAACATATTGATCAGCCTCTCGGAACCGAACAGTCTCATCAGGTCATCTTCCAGTGAAATATAGAACTTGGATTCACCGGGATCTCCCTGACGACCGGAACGACCTCGCAGCTGATTATCGATACGCCTTGATTCATGACGCTCCGTACCAATGATCTTAAGACCGCCTGCTTCTCTTGCCGCCTCATCCAGCTTGATATCCGTACCACGTCCTGCCATGTTGGTGGCAATGGTAACGGCACCATGGATACCCGCATCTGCCACGATTTCAGCTTCCAGTTCATGAAACTTTGCATTTAATACCTTGTGCTGGATGCCCTGTTTGGTAAGGAGACGGCTCAGTTCCTCGGATGCCTCAATGGTAATGGTACCTACAAGTACCGGCTGTCCTTTTGCATGAGCTTCCTTTACTGCCTCCACGATGGCATGAAGCTTTTCTTTCTTTGTCTTATATACGGCGTCCTGCAGATCCTTTCTCGCAATCGGTTTATTGGTAGGGATCTCCACAACGTCCATTCCGTAAATATCACGGAATTCCTTTTCTTCTGTCAAAGCGGTACCTGTCATACCTGCTTTTTTCTTAAATTTGTTAAAGAAATTCTGGAAAGTAATGGTCGCAAGAGTCTTGCTCTCTCTCTTAACTTTTACATGCTCCTTGGCTTCTATCGCCTGATGAAGACCGTCAGAATAACGGCGTCCCGGCATGATACGTCCGGTAAATTCATCTACGATCAGTACCTGATCCTCCTTCACCACATAGTCCTGATCACGGAACATCAGGTTATTAGCGCGGAGAGCCAGAATAATGTTATGCTGGATCTCGATATTCTCCGGATCTGCCAGGTTTTCAATCTGGAAGAATTTCTCTACCTTTTCCACACCCTGCGCGGTAAGATTGACGATCTTGTCCTTTTCATTGACAATAAAATCACCTGTCTCTTCTCTTTCCACACCCATGATAGCGTCCATTTTGCTTAAGTCTTCCATATCTTCGCCTCGCTGCATCTGCTTGGCAAGGATATCACAGACCTCATAGAGTTTGGTAGATTTGCCGCTCTGTCCGGAAATGATAAGGGGTGTTCTCGCTTCATCGATCAGCACCGAGTCCACCTCATCGATGATTGCATAATTGAGGCTCCGAAGCACCAGCTGTTCCTTGTAAATGACCATATTATCTCTCAGGTAATCAAACCCCAGTTCATTGTTGGTCACATAGGTTATGTCACAATTATAAGCTGCTCTTCTCTCTTCCGGCTTCATACTGTTTAAAACAACACCTACGGTAAGTCCAAGAAATTCGTGAACCTGTCCCATCCATTCCGCATCACGCTTTGCCAGATAGTCATTGACTGTGACAACATGAACGCCCTTACCTTCCAGCGCATTCAAGTAGGCCGGGAGCAGACAGGTCTGGGTTTTTCCTTCACCTGTCTTCATTTCAGCAATACGTCCCTGGTGAAGAATGATACCACCGATGAGCTGTACACGGTAATGCTCCGTATGTAGTACCCTTCTCGCCGCTTCCCTGACTACTGCATAAGCCTCCGGGAGCAAATCATCCAGCGTTTCTCCTTCGGAAAGTCTCTTCTTAAATTCCGCTGTCTTATCTTTCAATTCCTCATCAGAAAGAGCTGTCATGGCAGGACGCAGATCCTCGATTGCCTGCACGATGGGCTCTATTCTTTTTAATTCTCTTTCGCTGTGTGTTCCAAAAACTTTTTGAATTAAATTCATGTTTTGACCTCACTGTTAGCCTAAATTTATACGGCCTTTGTCCCTAAAGGATAAAAAACTGCAATTTTTATTTTAGCAGATTTATACGCTTTATTCAACTGTTAAAAAGGAAAGCGGCAGACACACCAAGGCGCCTGCCGCTTTCTATTTCTATCCCCCTGACACAACCACTTTTATATTTCATTTCCCGGAAACTTCGGAATTCCTGCAAAACCTTTTGCAAGATCTTCATCTGAGGGAATATAGTCCTGCATTTCTCCATTATTGAACCGCTCATAAGCTACCATGTCAAAATAGCCTGTTCCCGTAAGTCCAAAGAGGATTGTCTTCTCCTCCCCGGTTTCCTTACACTTTAATGCCTCATCCATTGCCACCTTGATCGCATGGGAGCTTTCCGGTGCGGGAAGAATACCTTCCACTCTTGCAAACTCCTCTGCTGCCTTAAATACTGAGGTCTGTTCCACGCTGACAGCCTTCATATAGCCGTCGTGATACAGCTGAGACAAAGTAGAACTCATGCCATGATAACGAAGACCTCCCGCATGATTAGGTGCAGGAATAAAGCCGCTGCCCAGCGTATACATCTTGGCAAGAGGACAAACCTTTCCGGTATCGCAGAAGTCGTAAGCAAATTTTCCTCTTGTAAAGCTCGGGCAGGAAGCCGGTTCCACTGCGATAAATTCGTAGTCTGCTTCTCCCCGGAGCTTTTCACCCATAAAAGGTGAAATCAGACCGCCAAGGTTAGAACCGCCTCCGGCACAACCGATGATCATATCCGGCTTAATACCGTATTTATCCATTGCTGCCTTCGCCTCCAGACCGATCACGGACTGATGGAGCAGTACCTGATTCAACACGGAGCCAAGCACATAGCGATATCCCTCCTGACTTGTTGCAGCTTCCACTGCTTCCGAAATGGCACAACCAAGACTTCCTGTCGTTCCGGGGAACTCTTCCAGAATCTTGCGTCCCACCTGCGTGGTATTGGAAGGAGAAGGAGTCACATTGGCTCCATAGGTTCTCATCACTTCACGGCGGAAAGGCTTCTGCTCATAGGAGCATTTCACCATGTAAACCTGACAGTCAAGTCCAAGATACGCGCATGCCATGGAAAGCGCCGTTCCCCACTGGCCTGCACCGGTTTCGGTGGTAACTCCTTTAAGCCCCTGGGCTTTTGCGTAGTAAGCCTGGGCAATGGCGGAGTTCAGCTTATGGCTGCCGCTTGTATTGTTTCCTTCAAATTTATAGTAGATCTTTGCAGGTGTCTGCAGTTTCTCCTCAAGACAATAAGCACGTACCAAAGGTGACGGACGGTACATTTTATAAAACTTTTTGATTTCGTCGGGAATTTCAAAATAAGCTGTAGTGTCATCCAGTTCCTGTTTACACAGCTCATCACAGAAAATACCGCGCATTTCCTCAAATGTTAAGGGCTGTAAGGTACCGGGATTCAAAAGCGGTGCCGGTTTATTCTTCATATCGGCTCGGACATTGTACCAGCTTGTGGGCATCTCGTTTTCTTCCAGATAGATTTTGTAAGGGATCTTCTTTTCTTCGCTCATAGTTTCCTCCTTTTGCGCTCTTGGCTTTGGCAGACTCGCAGCAAAACTGCTCATTGCCTGCACAAAAAACTCCTGTCCCAGTTTCTGCTGGGACAGGAGAAATATTTCCTGCGGTGCCACCCTGCTTGATGTATGTTACATCCGCTCAATGCATACTATCATATGCCTGATTTGTTAACGGAGTATCCTCTCCGGCTCATCTAATGCTGCTCTCAAAAGCCGCAGTTTCGAATCGCCCTCCAAAGCCCATTCCTCTGAGTTCTCCATACCGCTTTCCACCATCCGCGGCTCTCTGTGCTAAAGAATTCTCAAAGTACTTACTCTTCTTCATCGGTTTGCTTTCTATATTTAAAACTTATATCATATTGCAAAATATATGTCAACGCAAAAAGTATAAACTCAGCAAAATCTACTTATCAAGGAGTGCAAGCAGCGCATCCACATCCTGCTCCTTCGTCGCCCAACTGGTGGCAAACCTGACTACCTGGTGCTCTTCGTCAAGTTTATCCCAAAGGTCAAAGCTGACCTGCTTTTGCAGTTCACCGATCTGTTTCATGGTAAGGATCACAAACTGCTGGTTGGTGGGGGAATCAAGGTAGAAGGAATACCCTTCTCTCTTAAGTCCGTCTTTCAGCTTCTCCGCCATTTCAATTGCATGGGCACTGACTGTAAAATACAGATTGTCCGTAAACAGCGTATCAAACTGAATTCCGAGGAGACGCCCCTTGGCAAGCATGGCTCCGTGCTGCTTAACCATGGTAAGAAAATGCTTCGGCGTATTATTCTTTGTAAACACCACCGCTTCCCCGCAGAGCGCGCCCACCTTGGTGCCGCCGATATAAAATACATCGCAGATCTCAGCAATCTCCGGCAATGTCAGATCCGCACTTTTACTCATAAGCCCATATCCTAATCTGGCACCGTCCAAATACAGCGGAATATGAAATCTGCGGCATACTTGCGCAATGTCCGTGAGTTCCTTTTTGCTGTACAGGGTACCATATTCCGTAGGATAGGAAAGATATACCATTCCCGGAAATACCATGTGTTCATGCGTCACATCCTGCCAGAATCCATTCAACATATCCTGAAGCTCATCCGCTCTCATTTTGCCTTCATGGGAGGGAACCGTCAAAACCTTGTGACCCGTATATTCAATGGCCCCTGCTTCGTGCACATTCACATGTCCTGTCCGGGCAGCCACCACACCCTCGTATTTTTGCAGCATGGTATCAATCACAATCGCATTGGTCTGGGTTCCGCCTGTAAGGAAATAGACATCAGCACCCGGGCATCCGCATGCCTCTTTTATTTTTGCCTTTGCACTTTCGCAGTAACTGTCATTGCCGTACCCAGGTACTTTTTCATAATTTGTCTCTGCAAGGCGCTGCAGAATTTTTTCATGAGCGCCCTCCAGATAATCACATTCAAATGCTAACATGGTTTGTCGCCTCTTCACTCCTATTAATATCAGAGTTCATTATAGCTTACAACGAGGGTATAGGCAACCCGCCCGGCGTTCTCATACCCTTGTCCCTCTCTAAAAAGCTCGCTCAATTTATAGTTCTTTCTCTCCGCTTTGCAGTGAAATCTTCATCTCAAACTCATCATAAGGTATGGTTACCTCCGGAAATCCGGCAGCATAATATGACAATGCATATGGGTGGAAGTAGAATTTGATTCCATCCTCCGTCAGATAAAAATCAGATTCAAAGCAGATCTCATCTCTCACAACATCAAGAGCATCCTCCCAGAATTCCTCCGGATTCTCATTAATATATTCCGCAAAATATTCCGTGACGATACCGTTCAGTTCCCCCTCACTGTTTCCGATCACATCAGACAGTTTAAGTCTCTCTCCTGTCTCAAGATCAAAGGTAAGACCAATCCAAAGGGGCATGCCGTGAGCGCCACCCTGATAATCGTATTCCTGCTGGCAAAAACTCAGATAGTGCCCATCAAAATATGCAATTTCTGAAAGAGTGCTGGAATAACTGCTATGGGAAATACCATCCTCACCATATTCTTTTATCGCTTCCTCCATCCATTCCACATTGCTGCTTTCATATTCGATATTCTTATTCTGTTCCTCTTCCAGATAACGGTTGATCTTATCTGCTCCTGAAAAGCGGCCATCTACCTGCAGCCACTCAAGATCTGTTTCTGTCAAAAGTACATCCGGCATTGTCTGGCTGTAGGTTCTTTCATGATAAGAATGTATGGTACCCACTTCGCCGATACCGCTGTCATAAAAGGCTTCCCCCAGTTTTTCCTCCTCAGACGGATTCCCAAGACTTCTCCGCATCATATATAATTGATAATCTTCAGCTCCGGCATAATAGAGATAGCCGTTTTTCACCACGATATCCGACAGATATATTGAAAACTCAGCTCCCACGCCTATCATCTGTTCCTGTTCAAATATGACGCTTCTGTCATATGTTTCCAGAGATATTTTTTCATAAACATATTTCTGTTTATGATCACCATCATCTTCCGTTGCATATGCAAGATAGATATATTCCTCATCCATGGCAATCACATCAATATAGCTGACACCATTGTCATATTGAATCGTTTTGTTTGTCTGAAGTGTTTTGTTGTCGACCAGATACAGTTTATTACCGGCAACACACAGAAAATTTTCTTCATTATAAGCCTCCATCTGTAAAAGCTCTGCCGGCAGTTTTTCCTCCTCTCCCGACTTGGGATCTACCTTTACCACCTCATAATTTTCATCTCTTAAGACCAGATAGCCAAATTTTTCCTCTGCTTCCGGCATCAGCAGCTTTCTCCTGCCGTTATCCTCATAACTCATCTGACTGTATCCCTGATGAACAAGCTCTTCAAAATCCGATCTGCTGCTTTCCAAAAGGCTTCCGTCCTCCTGAATCTGAAAACACAGCCAGTCATCTTCTCCGTTCTCATCCGGCGCATCCACATAAAGTCCATCATCCAGAAGCACCATAGACCCTGAACTGTAAGCATCAAGTTGATGGAGACGCTGATATCCTGTACCGTCAGTGCAGATGACAGAAAAAGCCTTGCACTCACTGCCGGACTCCTCATCACGGTAAGCTTCTATAAAATAGATCCTGTCACCAAAAAGAAAGCCCTGTCCCTCCGAATAGAGTCGATAATCCAAGCCTTCAAAGTCTTTTATATTCTCCCACAGGACGGTTGACTCTCCGGTAACCTTATTGATCTTAAGAAGCTGATAGCTTCCGCAGAGATAAAGATAATCGGAATCTTCCTCGATGAGACAGCTCTTTTCCTCCTGTGGAAAAGCTTCTTTCGCTGTTTCCTGCAAAGCCTCATCCTTTTTCTGCTCTGCTTCCTGTTTCTGATCCCCGGACGGTCCTTCTGCCTGGCCCTTTTCTTTCCCGCATCCGGCAAATATCATTGCAAACAGTAATATCAAAAGAACAATCTGCATTTTCCCCGTTTCTTTTCGCTTATACATCTCTTTTCACTCCCTCAAAAAATTCGGTCTACTCTCAAATCACATGTTTATCCTGCTCTATTTCATCCCACAAGTACCTGCGGGCAGATACTGTCTGCAGATCCTGTCCTCCGGCTTTTCATCAAACAAATAGAGTACCACAAGGAAAATCCATTCCAGTGGCTTCATAATGAGATAGGTAATATCTGCGCTCCATGCGCTCTTAATGTGTTTCGAGACAGGATAGCCGTAAGTATCATAAAAGTTCCGCACTGCCCTGTGAAAACGCGGCGTTCTCTCCTCCAGCAGCTGTTCAAAGGCATTTGCCACGCAGAGCTGTCTGTTCACCACAATCTTTTCCCCACGGCGCATTCCATATCGGATGGGCTTTACCAGCTTTCTGTGTCCCTTTAAGGAAACCGTGCACAGATAATGGGTGTCATAGGCTACCGGCGGCGGTGCAATCTCCTTCGAGAGAATCCAGTCGCTGGTTTTCGTAAAGGCAAGAATAAAACTGTCGGGCTGCTGCCCAAACAAAACAAGTATAACCACAAGAAGAAAAAGTACCGGCAAAAGAGCTGCCACTGCCACGTAAAACAGATTTGCACCCTTCAGAAGAAACAGGTTTACCATCTCAAGGACCTTGTTCTCGTAATGGATGCTTTCCTGCTTTGCCGCCTTCTCCTTCACCAGCAGAACCATAAGCTGGACACAGTGGATCAAAAAGAGAACCGGAACCACGCACAGGCATGCTGTTACCAAATAGTCAAAGGCATTCATTGTGAACACATGATGGATGCCTTCTTCCATGTATGGCTGGGGATCCGCTCCCATCAGAAGCTGAAAGAGAAATACCAGATTAAATGCACATCCTGCATAAACACCTGCAAGCAGAAATACCTCCGCAAGCGGCGGAAGCAATTTTCTTTTAAACTTCAGTATCATATAGCTTCCGAATCCCCACAATACGATCAGAAGAATTGCCGGCCAGTACGCTGCCGCAACAGGTTCATGGGCACTGTCACCACCCCAGGCATTCAAAGGTGTTTTATAGTCGGGAAGCTCCCAGAGTGTATAGGCAAGTATCATGTAGATACTGCCGATAAAAAAGGCAATCATTTCAAAAATCGGTCTTTCTTTCTTTTTCACTGCAAAAATAATATCAAGGGCTATCAGCAAAAATGGCAACAATATCAACATACCGGACACTATTACTCCAATTGCATTTTCCACGGTCGTCCTCCCTTTCTCCATAAACAGCGGTCAGTCTTCTAAATGCATATTCCTATTTTATCATATCCTGTTATAGTACGTAAATCAAAAAGCTCCGGTGCAAATACCGAAGCTTTTCCGTTAATCATGTTTGATTTTACAATTCTTTACTGATAAATAGCTGCTTCCACTTCATCTTCAAAATCATTCATATCAGAAGGAAGCCATGCAACTTTTTCTTTCTCTCCCACTTCGACAGCCAGTTTTTCGCAGGTTACATCAAACTCGTAAGGCTCAGCAACAGGTTCCATTGTGGAAATTCCTGCGATGATATCCTTAAGATACTGCTGCATATAAGGAGTTACAACAGACATGTCTCCGTCCATAATGGCAAGTGCATCTTCTTCCGTCAGGTTTTCTGTAAGGCTGTCTGACATTACGGTAGCTGCATCCATCATGATCTGTTCCAGTTCATCTTCGGAAATACCATTTACCTTTACGGTAACCACAACTACATCCTTATCTTCGGAAGTAATTTCTGCTGTGTAGGTAACTTTTTCAATCAAAGCTGTCATAGCATCGGAAAATCCCTGAAGCTCTTCTTCCGTAATTTCCAATCCCATACTTTCAAACTCATCTTTTAACTCATCAACAATCTCTGTGTCCTGTGCAACAGCAGCTCCGTCTTCAAAGAATGCGTTGTAAACATCTTCTTCGGACTCAAAGCCAAGCAGAGTCATCATAGGCTCTGTCTTGCCGTCAATAGCAAGGTCAAGCAGTGCGCTGACTGTCTGGTCAGCAGGCGCAAGCTTCTGTCCGCATCCTGTGAATGCCATACACATCATGACCATCGCTGTTACTACAGCTACTAATTTCATTCCGGTTTTTCTCATAAATAAGTTCCTCTCCCTTTATTTTATATTTCTGCATTTATAAAAAAGCAACTTCATCAGTATATCATTGAAAATTTATTATGTAAACAAAAATTTCTTTTGACATAGGATAAAATAAAAGCTTAAGGAAACATTATGCACGACAACCAGATTACTCCAAGAATCAATTTTATAAGCCTTCTCGCCTATGAACGTCCCCAGGCGGTGGCATGGGTGAACGGCGGCGTGGACTACCCAAGGATCAGCGGTCTTGTGAAATTCTATCAGACCTCCTACGGCGGTATCCTTGTAGAAGCCGAACTGTTTAATCTTCCTAATGTTGATAGGGAAGGGGCTTCGGATTTTTACGCTATGCATATCCACGAAACCGGAAACTGCAGTGATTATTATATGGGTACCGGCGGCCACTATAATCCGAAAAACACTCTTCACCCGGAGCACGCCGGCGATCTGATGCCTCTGCTTGCCAATCAGGGCTATGCCTACGGCGTTTTTTACGACAAACGCTTTACTATTCCGGACATCACGGGAAGGGCAGTGATCATCCACCTAAATCCCGATGATTTCACTACCCAGCCCGCCGGTAATTCCGGTGAAAGGATTGCCTGCGGCGTGATCAAAAAGGTCTTTTGACCTTTTTGATCATACATCTTCAATTTCTACCATCCCCTCCACATATTTCCGTTCCATCCTGTGTCTGGCTTTTCTTGTTTCCACGGAATCAAAGATAATGGAGAAATCATAATCCTCTGGATATAGTTCATCTGCCGCCACATGAAGCTTTACACGCTTGTGATTGATGTAAATTTTTTTATCCGGCAGCTGTACCCGGAGCACACCCTTTTCATCCACCGGTTCACAGACAATGCCGATTTTCTTGTCGGGATAGATCATGACACTGTCTCCGCGCCTGAATTTCTCCGACAGATTCTTCGAAGCGACATTCTTTGTCTTGCGGATATGCGCACTCTTTTCCTTTTGCAGTTCACCTTTTTCAGCATTTGCCTTGTCGTTTTGCAATATGCTTGTCAGTTCCGACGGCTTCCTGTCAGAAGTGGGTTTTTCTCCGTAAGCCGCCACGGCCGCTCTTTGCAGCATGCTCTCCGGCATGCCAAGCTTTTTCGCAATATAGAAAGCACAGCTTTCTCCTGCTTCCCCGATCACCAGCTGATATAAGGGCGCAAGGCTCTCCTTGTCAAAGGCCATTCTGGCATTGACAACACCTTCCTCTTTTTCCGCATAGGTCTTTACCTCCGGATAGTGGGTGGTCACCAGATAGAGGGCGCCGCTCTTTTTCAGTTCCTGCAAAATAGCTATGGCGATTCCCATTCCCTCTGCCGGGTCCGTGCCGGAGCCGAGCTCATCGAGAATCACCAGGCTCTCATTATCCGCCTTTTTCAGGATAGAAAGCACGTTGGTGATATGAGCAGAAAAGGTGGAAAGATTCTCCGAGAGATTCTGACCATCGCCGATATCGCAGAGGATCAGATTGTTCATACAGATTTCTGCCTTTTCGCAGGACACATGAAGACCGCACTGGGCCATCAGGCAGTTGAGTGCCACCGTCTTTATGGCAACGGTTTTTCCTCCCGTGTTGGGCCCCGTAATAATCACACCGTTCACACCGTTTCCGATGGTAAACTGCAGCGGAACATTCACATTTCTATCCATAAGAGGGTGTCTTCCGTTCACCAGCCTTATATATCGTTCCGTGTTGATCAATGGCTCCGTACCCTCATGCGCCAAACTGAGTTTTCCCTTGGCAAACAGAAAATCCAGCTTTTCGATGGTCGCATTATTTCTGCCTATAATCTCCGCTTTGTCAGAGAGCAACACCGTCAATGTGTAAAGGATACGCCTCTCTTCATTCTCCTCATCGATCTTCATCTCCTGCAGTTCCTCATAGAGCTTTGCCACCGCTGTAGGTTCGATAAACAGCGTGCTGCCGGTGGATGATTTGTCGATGACGGAACCGCTCACCCGGAACTTGTATTCCTTCTTCACCGGAATACAGATATGCCCGTTTCTTGTGGTGCTGAAGCTGTCAGACATGCACTCCTTGTTCACACGAATGGCAGCATCCGCTTTCTCCCGCATCCGGTTTTCCGTCCTGTCGATTCCCTCACGCAGGGATTTCAGGAGTTTTGAAGCATAATCATCCACTCTGTCACCTCTGATTTTCGCACTGATCTCCTCCCTGATCTCATCCAGTGGGTCCAGATTTTCTTCATAGTAGGGAAGTCCGATATCATAAGCCTTTCCTCTGTTCAAGTAGTCTTTCAGCCGTCTGACTGCCGTCAGATTGACGGCAACCTTCTGCAACTGTTCCGGTGTCAGACACCCGCCTTTTTCCGCAATCAAAATCAGCTCCGGGATCTCCGAAAGTGTGGTGACAGGCGGTGTTCCGCATTTTTCCAGCATGATCCTCGCCTCCGTGGTGGTGCGAAGAGACGCTTTCACTTCCGTCTCCGACAGGCTGGGACGAAGACCCCTGATCTGCTCCTTTGCCTTCTCCGTATTGGCAAAGGTTTCAAGCTGCTCTATTACTTTGTCAAACTCCAGCATCTTCGCTGAAGGTGTTTCATAAAAATAGTTTTCTTTCATTTTCCTGCTCCTCTATGTCAGTGCCCTGTAAAAATCATATTCCAATGTTCCCTTGATCTGCTTAAGAGCACCCTGTTTCAGTTCCTTTACCATAAGACAGTCAATATGGGGTAAATGCACGGTTTTTCCCGGCAGAATCCCGTAATCTGCCGCTGTACGGAATCCTCTGGCATGATAATTTTTAGGATTCCCCTCCACCAGTACTGCCTCAAATCCCATCTCGGCTGCTTTATGGAAGCCATATTCAATCAGTTCTTTGGAAATATGCTGCCTTTGCAGAGTCGTCTCCACTGCCGCCGGCGCAAGGATCAAAAGCTTATCTTCATATTTCCCTTCCAGATGAAATCTGGAGAACATCACATATCCGATCACCCGGTCGCTGTCGTCTACGGCGATCAGCTCAAGCTCCGGCAGATAATACTTTTTGCTTCTTATCTCCTCCACAAGACTTCTCACTGCCTTTCCCTCTGTCTCATCTTCAAATTCCGTAAATACCCTTTCAACAAGTTCAAGGGAATCCTGTCTGTGATTTTCCGTCATGGATTTAATGGTTCTGTTTATTGTTTTTTTGTTTGGCATAGGTTTGATCTCCTTTTCTGTAATCGAGTAGGAGGCGGCGACTAACCGCCGTCCTCTCACAGCACCGGACATACG
>CAMEIH010000054.1 GCA_945917985.1 uncultured Clostridium sp.
ATACTCACTTGTGCCACCTCCTACAAGAGTCCTGAGAATCCACAGAAAGCAATTGCCATCAGTCCTGCCGTCACAAGCACAATAGGCATTCCCTTAAAGGATTCCGGAATATCGTTGTATTCCATTTTTTCTCTGATACCTGCCAGGATCACAATAGAGATTGTAAAACCGACCGCTGTGGCAAATCCGTTTACAATACCCTGAAGAATACCGTAATTCTTCTGTACATTGGTAAGTGCTACTCCGAGTACGGCACAGTTGGTTGTGATCAGAGGCAGATACACGCCAAGGGCCTGATATAAAGAAGGCATGAATTTCTTTAAAAACATTTCCACAACCTGCACCAATGCCGCAATCACAAGAATAAACACAATGGTCTGAAGATAAGTCAGATCAAGAGGCACCAGAATAAACTTGTAAATAAGTCCTGCAACCGCAGATGCCAGCGTGATAACGAAAATAACCGCTGTACCCATGCCGGCTGCCGTGTTAATCTTTTTAGACACTCCAAGAAATGGGCAAAGACCAAGGAACTGGCTCAAAACGACATTGCTCACCAACGAGGATGAAATTAAGATGATTAGTAAATCTTTAATTGTTTCCATGATCCGGTTCCTCCTTTCTCTGTCCGCAGAGAGTATCTGAACAGTTCATACAGTCGCTGCAGCATCCGAACTGAATCTTCGACATATCTTTGCCTTTCTTCTCCCCTGCAATCTTGACCTTATTCTGAATGGCCGTCAGGGCTGCCAATACAAAGAAAGCACCCGGTGCAAGCACAAAGATACTGCAGGGCACATAGCTTGCAGGCATTACCGTGTAGCCAAAAAGCTGACCTGCACCGATTAATTCTCTCACTGCACCGATAATCGTGAGTGCCACGGTAAATCCAAGCCCCATACCGATTCCGTCAAACAGGGATGAAATCACACCGTTTTTGGAAGCATAAGCCTCCGCACGGCCAAGGATAATACAGTTTACCACAATCAGCGGAATATACAATCCGAGTGCATCGTACAAAAAAGGAATATAAGCTTTCAGTAAGAGTTCCACTACCGTAACAAAGGAAGCGATCACCACAATAAATGCAGGGATTCTGACCTTATCGGGAATCACTTTCCGAAGCATGGAAATAAACATATTGCTGAGTGCCAGCACCGCCATGGTGGTAAGTCCCATACCGAGACCGTTGATGGCGGAGGTGGTTACTGCCAGTGTAGGACACATGCCGAGTGTCAGTACAAAGGTAGGATTTTCTGTTATGATACCGTTTTTCAAACGTTCAACCGCACTGCCCTGTTTCATTGTGCACTACCTCCTAACTGTGTCTCAAATAGATAAAGTCCGGCATTTACTGCCGTTGTTACCGCGTTGGTAGTAATGGTTGCCCCACTGATGGCATCGATCTGGCTGTCCATGGTGGCACCCGACTTGGTATAAGTAAAATTGGACACTTTTTTATTTGCAAACTGAGGCTTTAATACGGCTTCCGCTTTCATTCCAAGACCTGCTGTCTCAGATATGCTCAAAATGGAAATTCCGTTTAAGGTTCCGTCACTTTGAATTCCCATGGTGAAGGTAATATCACCGCCGTAGCCTTCATGGCTTGTCATGGTAAGCACATAACCCAGCACATTGCCGGAAGCATCCTTTGCTTCCATTGCGTTATCCATATCTACTGCGGCATACTCTTCGTTCCATACGCCGGCAGTCTCTCCTTCCGGCATGGCAAGCTCCAGCTTTTCAAAGGAAGCTGCCCCGGGGAAAACCTCGGCATAGGCTTCATTTGCCGCCTTTTCCTCCGCGATTGCGATGGGTTCTTTTGTAATCTGATATACAAATCCGAGAATCAGACCGGCAAATACTGTGATCACAAAAAGTACTGCCGCATCTTTGATCATATTTTTCATGCTTTTTCCCCTCCTCTACCAAAGGCTTTCGGAAGTGTTACCTTCTCAATCAGAGGCACGATCAGGTTGCCGATAATAATGGCATAGGAAACACCCTCTGCCGAAGGTCCGAAAAGTCTGAAGATACCTGTCAGGATTCCAAGAAAAATACCGTACACATACTGGCCTTTCTTCGTGACAGGTCTGGTAACATAGTCTGTTGCCATAAAAAATGCGCCAAGCATCAGACCACCGCCTGCAAGATGTGCACTGATAAAGGCAGAATCAAAGCCATGTCCGCCGAACAGGGTGATAAAAATCACAAAGCTCACGATGTAGCTTCCCGGAATACGCAGATCGATCACTCCGAGAAGGATCAGGAAGCATGCGCCTATAACGATGGCAATCATGGAGGTCTCCCCGATGGTTCCTGCTGTACGCCCCACGACCATATCGAGAATGTTCACATTTTCACCGGCTTTCAGAGCCGCCAGAGGGGTTGCTCCCGTATATGTGTCCGTTTGGAAATTACACATAATGGAAGTATAGGAGATCAGAAGGAAACATCTGGCTCCCAGTGCGGGATTCATAAAGTTCTGACCCAAACCTCCGAATAACATTTTTACTACAAGAATGGCGAACACGCCGCCAATGACGCCAATCCACCAGGGTGCTGTAGATGGCAGATTAAGGGCAAGCAAAAGACCTGTTACCACTGCTGAAAAATCGCCTATGGTGACCGGCTTATGCATTATCTTTTCATACAGATACTCTGTCAGTACTGCAGAAGCTACCGTTACCAATATTAAAATCAGTGCATCCAGTCCGAAATTGTAGATACCAAAGCCGGTTGCAGGAAGTAAAGCAATTACGACCGCAAGCATAATGCTGCTTGTCGTCACTTTCGACCTGATATGGGGATTGGATGACACTTTCATCAAATCGCTCATTCCTCTTTCCTCCTACTTTTTCTTTCTCTTTGCCAGCTGCATCTTACGCATGGACTTGATCACCTGGGTCAGAGGCCGCTTTGCGGGACATACAAAGCTACAGCATCCGCATTCACAGCATTCCATACCATTGTTCTTTACAAAGGCTTCCTCATCATAATGTTCCGCATAATCTGCCAGCTTTCTGGGTACCACTCTTCCGGGACAAACCTCCACGCACTTACCGCAGTTAATGCAGGCGCTGGGTTCCATCTCAGAGACATCATCCTTCGTAAGACAGAGCAGAGCAGATGAGGTTTTGGTAGTAGGCACATCAAGATCAAAGATGCCGAATCCCATCATGGGTCCCCCGGAAATGATCTTAACAGGCTGCTCCTTAAAGCCTCCCGCCTCATCAACCAGCTCGTGATAATTGGTTCCGATCCTGACCTTAAAATTGCGGGGATCTGCTATGGCATCTCCCGTTACCGTCACAATTCTGTGCATCAGAGGTCTTCCCTCTATCACAGCATTATGTATGGCAATCACCGTATCCACATTGTTTACCACACATCCGGCATCCGCAGGAAGCTTGTCACAGTTGATGGCACGTCCTGTTGTGGCATAAATCAGTTGACGCTCCGATCCCTGGGGATACTTGGTTTTCAGCGCCTTTACCGTAATTTTAGTCTCATCCTTTGTCAGCTTCTTTAAAAGCTCGATACAATCAGGCTTATTATCTTCCACTGCCAGAATTCCTCTTGCATTTTCAAACAGACTTAAGGAAACCTTGAGTCCGCTGATCAGTTTTTCCGGTTCTTCCAGCATCTTGCGATAATCACTTGTCAGATACGGTTCACATTCCGCACAGTTAACAATAACATAATCTATCTTCTCCGGTTCCTTGGGAGACAGTTTGATGAACGTCGGAAAGCCTGCTCCACCCATGCCGACAATGCCGGCTTCTTTGATCAGGTTAATTTTTTCTTCTCTGGTAAGCTCTTCAAAAGGCTTCACCTCCGGCCATGCGACCTCTTCATATAAGCCGTCATTTTCAATTACGATACTCATGACATTGTCACCGGTCACTACACGTCTTGGCTCAACTGCCTTTACCGTTCCCGAAACAGTGGCATAAATAGGCGCCGAAACAAATCCGGCAGCCTCTGCTATCTTCTGTCCTGTCAGAACCCTGTCTCCCTTTTTAACGATAGGAGTGGCAGGCGCACCGATATGCTGCGACAGAGGATAAACCAGATCTCCCTTTGGAAGGACCTCTCGGATAGGTTTATCTTTTGATAAATCTTTGCCGTCATAGGGGTGGATTCCTCCCACAAATGTTAATCTTGCCATTGACTACCCTTCTTTCCCTGTTGAAAAATTTTTTCTATTATCTTTATAAATATACTATTTTTTTGTCGAAAATACTACTGTAATTTTAAAAAATATGCTACACTTAATAAGTAGAAATTTGTTTTAATTTCAGGAGATGCACTTATGAAGACAGAAGAAACTATATTAAATAATTTTACCTTGAAATATCCCCTGGAGCGTCTTGCTCCTATTGACCGGATTTTGTTTCTGGATATAGAAACCACAGGATTGTCTGCTGCGACTTCCAGCCTTTATCTGATCGGCTGTGCTTTCTTTAAAGACGGCAACTGGCAGATCAAACAGTGGTTTGCGCAATCTGCCGAAGAAGAACCCGAGCTTTTAAAAGCTTTTTTCTCTTTTGCAGAAAATTATTCTTATCTGATCCATTACAACGGAAACAGTTTTGACCTTCCTTACCTGAGAAAAAAACTGATCGCTTATGATTTGCCCTATAATTTCAATGAATTTGAGGGGATTGATATTTATAAGCGCATCTATCCCTACAAAAACTTTTTGAAGCTTCCAAACTGCAAACAGAAAACCATTGAATATTTCCTCGGAATTACGCGAGAAGATACTTACACCGGCGGTGAGCTGATCAGTGTTTATCATGATTATCTTACCTCCCACGATTACAATCTTTACCATATGCTGCTTCTTCACAATTCCGATGACATGAAAGGTATGCTGGAAATCCTTCCCATCCTTTCCTATTACGATCTGTTCAACAACAGCATCAAAGCCCGCAAGGTACAGGCCAATTACTACAATGATATCCACGGCATTCCCCGCAAAGAGCTGTTGATGAAGCTGGTATTTGCCTCCCCTCTTCCGGTCACCATAAGCACCATGGCAAAGGGATGTCACTTTAAAGGGGAAGGCCACGAGGGCACCTTGATCATTCCCATCTATGAGGAAGAATTAAAATATTATTACGCCAACTTCAAGGATTATTACTATCTTCCCACCGAAGATACAGCCATCCATAAATCCATTGCTTCTTTTGTTGACAAGGAATACCGTGAACAGGCCACCGCATCTACCTGTTACACCCGCAAGTTTTCCAGCTTTTTGCCACAGTGGGATATTCTCGTAGAGCCTTTCTTTAAGCGGGAATACAAGAGCAATGAATTATTCTTTGAATTGACAGATGAGATCAAGAAGGACAGGCAGCTCTTTTCTGACTATGCCAGCCATGTGCTGAATGTGATGGCTGTTCAGCCATAGAATTTATAGGATATATAACAGTCAGGGCCGGACACCAAAATGTCCGCCCCTACTTTAATTATACGTAGATTTTTATTTATCGGGACGCTGATAATAGAAAGAATTCTTTCTCTCATATCCCATTTCCCTGTAATTGATGATCTGTTCCGTACTTCCAATAAAGAGAATGCCTCCCGGCGCCAGAGAATCATAGAATTTTCTAAAGACATCATCCTTTGCCTCCTCCGTAAAGTAAATCAACACATTACGGCAGACAATCATGTGATATCCTTTTGCATAATCATTGTTCAAAAGATTATGCTCTCTGAATTCCACCCTGGATTTAATCTCATCGGAAATCTGATAGGATTGTCCTATTTGGGTAAAATATTTCTTCTTCAGGTCATCCGGCACAGATGCGATGCTCTTTTCATTATAAAGACCAACCTTGGCCTTGGCAATTACCTGCTTATCGAGGTCCGTTGCAGTGATCTTGATCATATTCAAAGGAATATGTCTCGACAACGCCATCACAAGTGAGTATGGCTCATCACCCGTCGAGCATGCTGCGCTCCAAATTTTAAGGTTTTTGCCATATTTACCTATCAATTCAGGGATAATTTCTTTATCCATCAGATTCCACTGCTCCGGATTTCTGTAAAACTCCGAAACATTGATGGTAAGATACGTGACAAATTCCTCAAATCTGGCCCTGTCCTTTTTCAGGGCTTCCACATAATCCTCGTATCCCTTATAGCCGTGCTTTGCAATCAGGGAATCAATTCTTCTCTTCATCTGCCGTTCCTTGTAAGCATTCAAATCAATTTTGGTAAGTTGAAGCACTACGCTCTTAAACTTTTCATAATCATATGCCATGACAGATACCTTCCGAATCTATATTATACTTTATTCTGTAGAAAACAACAGGAAGTACGTAAAGCGCACTTCCTGTCCGATGTCTCAAATCATTAATCTCTATCCAATTACTGCTCTTCACTTGCGATTACAGCTTCGATATCTACTGAAGCAATATCTTCATCGTCCTCTGCCGGAGCTTCCTGTTCAGCTTCCTTGGGTTCCGGTGCGAACATTGCTTTCACACTTAAGCTGATCTTCTTATCTGCTTCGTTAAAGTCAACAACCTTCGCGGTAACTTCATCGCCAACCTTTAACACATCAGAAGGCTTCTCAATATGTTCTTTGGAAATCTGGGATACATGAAGAAGCGCATCAACGCCGGGCTCCAGTTCAACGAAAGCACCGAAATCGGTCATTCTTGCAACCTTACCTGTCACTTCATTGCCAACAGCAAACTTAACTGCTGCATCCTTCCAGGGATTCTCATCTTCAAATTTAAGACTCAGTGCAATTTTACTTCCATTGATATCTTTAATAAATGTCTTAACAGTATCGCCAGCCTTAAATACCTTCTTGGGATTTTCAACACGTCCCCAGGACATTTCAGAGATATGAAGTAAACCGTCTGCACCTCCGATATCAATAAATGCGCCGAAGTCTGTTACATTCTTAACAGTTCCTTCCACAACATCACCTACATGGATGCTCTCAAGAAGCTTCTGCTGTTTTTCAGCCTTCTCAGCTACGAGAAGCTGCTTGCGGTCACCGATATATCTTCTTCTCTTAGGATTGTATTCGCTGATTACAAACTGGATTTCCTGTCCTGCATATTTGGAAAGATCCTTCTCATATACATCTGAAACAAGGCTTGCAGGGATAAAAATTCTGACTTCATCCACTACCACACTCAGTCCGCCTTCCAGCACCTGAGATACTTTTGCGGTAAGTACTTCCTTGTTGTTGAAGGCTTCTTCAATTCTCTTGTTGCCTCTGTCAGCAGCCAGTCTCTTATAGGTTAAGAGAACCTGTCCCTCACCGTCGTTTACCTTGAGTACTTTTACTTCCATGGTATCGCCCGGTTTCACAACAGTTGTAAGATCTACATTAGGTTCATTGGTATATTCGTTTCTGGTCAATATACCATCTGACTTGTAGCCAATGTTAAGAACGATCTCTTCAGGTTTCACATCAATGACTGTACCTTCAACTACCTCTCCTGTATGTATTGTTTTTAATGATTCTTCCAGCATTTGTTCAAAAGTTAATTCTGACATAATTTTGAACCTCCTCAATTATATTGTTTGGGGTGGAAGCCCCCGCAGTAATACCCACCAGAGCAGCAGTTTCAGGCAATTCTAAATGCAAGTCATCCAGTGTTTGTATAAAATATGTGTTCGCACACTTCTCCTTACAGATTTCATAAAGCTTCCGGGTGTTAGAACTGTGCTTTCCACCTATTACTATCATGGCATCGACCCTGGCCGCAATTTCGCGCGCCTTCGTCTGTCTTTCCTCCGTTGCATTACAGATAGTATTTACAACATTAACATTGTAACCTTTTTTCTGAAAAATTTCAACTAATTCTTTAAATTTGTTGTAGTTAAATGTCGTTTGAGATACAATGCATAACATTTCATCCTTTTTACAATTAAAATTTTCTGCTTCTTCTGCCGATTCGATCACGGAAGCCGGCGTATGGGACCAGCCCATAATTCCTTCCACTTCAGGATGTCCTGCATTCCCGATGATAATGATTTTTTTCCCAGCAACGCTTTCCTTTTCCACAATATTGTGGATTCTCTTTACGAAAGGACAGGTGGCATCCACGCATTCAAGTCCGCTTTGTGCTATCAGATCACATATATGCTTTGACACTCCGTGAGACCGGATCACAACAGTTCCTTCTGTCAGCGATGTGAGTTCTTCCTCCGTCTCAATGACAGTGACACCCTTATTTTCAAGATCCTTCACCACTTCCTCATTGTGAATAATGGGGCCAAAAGTGTAAATCTTCTTGCCAATTGCCGCCTGTTCATATACTTTTTCCACTGCACGCTTCACACCGAAGCAAAAGCCTGCGCTTTCTGCCAGAATTACTTCCATAAATTTACCAACCTTACTGTTTTTAGTGTTCGAAAAGAGGTCACATTTTATTTGCAGAGAGAAAGGATTTTTTGAACAACCTCTTCAATTGTCATGTATGAGGAATCCACAAGGTGTGCATCTTCCGCCTGTTTTAAGGGTGCGATCTCTCTGCTCATATCCTGCTGATCTCTCTTTACAATATCCTCTTCTATCTTTTTGATATCGCAGCTTTCACCCTTTGCCGTAAGTTCATCAAAACGCCTTTTTGCACGGACTGCCGGACTTGCTGTCAGATAAATCTTCACATCCGCATTCGGAAGGACACAGGTTCCGATGTCACGCCCATCCATGACCACATCATTTTTTGCCGCAAGCTCCTTTTGGAGCTGGGTGAGTCTTTCCCGCACCTTCGGGTTCTTGCTTGTAGTGGAAGCCATATTGCCGACCTCCTCTGTCCTGAGTACCCCATTAACATTTTCACCGTTTAAGAGAACCACCTGTTCTCCGTCCACATATTGGATGGTAATATCGGCTCCCTGACACTTTTCTTCGATTTCCTTTGCATTCTCCGGATTTACTTTCTCCGAAAGAAGATAATATGCCATGGCACGGTACATAGCACCCGTGTCCACATAAATAAATCCTTTTGTCTTCGCAACCTTCTTTGCTATGGTACTTTTTCCCGCACCTGCGGGTCCGTCTATTGCGATCTGATAACTCATTGTTTTTCCTCTCTTTCTTCTGCGGCAGAGCTTCCTGCCAAATATCCCGTTGACCATGCAATCTGCAGATTAAATCCTCCCGTCACTGCATCAAGATCAAGCACTTCCCCTGCAAAATAGAGATTTCTTACAAGCCTGGATTCCATGGTGGAAGGGTTGATCTCCTTTGTATGAATACCGCCCTGGGTAATGATGGCTTCCGAAAAGCCTCTGGTTCCTGTCACGGTCATGGTCAGATTCTTTAAAAGCTCCGTCAGTTTTTCCCTCTCCTGCCTGGTGATCTCATTGACCTTCTTATCCGGCGCTATGCCCGCAAGTTTTATGATTACCGGTATCATCTTGGAAGGGAGAAGCCCGTCAAGGCAATTCTTAAACTGCTTATTTTTGTTTTCATCAAAATCACGAAGAAGCCTCTTATCAAGCTGTTCTCTTGTAAGCGCCGGCTTTAAATCAATGGAAAGCGTTACAGGTTCATTCTGATACTTTTTCACATAATAGCTGCTGGCACTTAAAATCAGAGGACCGCTGACGCCAAAGTGGGTAAACAGCATTTCGCCAAAGCCTTCATAGATTTTTTTCTTTTCTTTTTTCAAAGTAATGGAAACATTTTTCAGGGACAGCCCCTGCATCTTCATACACCAATCTTCTTTTACAGTAAACGGAATGAGAGCCGGTTTTATTTCTCTGATGGTATGTCCCAGTTTTTCCGCAAAGCGATATCCGTCGCCGGTAGATCCGGTTGCTTCATAAGATTTTCCGCCGGTTGCCACGATCACCGCGTCTGCCGAAAGCACTTTCCCGTTTGAAAGTTTGACACCTGTCACTCTTTTTTCTATGGTTTGTCCGGTCTCTGAAGCTGACTCATTGATACTTTTCACCGTTTCTGCGCATAATTCCTCTGCACCTGTACGAAGCAGCACCTTTACCTTATGTTTGTCCATCTCCCGGTTCAGGGCGGCAATGATATCGGAGGAATGATCGGACACCGGGAAAACCCTTTCCCCTCTCTCTTCCTTCAAAGGACAGCCTGCCTTCTCAAAAAAATCCATCACCATCCGGTTGTCCATTCGGTAAAAGGCACTGTATAAAAATTTGCCGTTGCTGATTATATGTCCGAAAAAATCTTCCTGCTCACAGGCATTGGTGACATTGCACCTTCCCTTTCCGGTAATATATATTTTCTTTCCTGTCTTCTCATTTTTTTCAAGCAGAGTTACTGATGCACCCTGCTTTGCAGCTGCCACAGCCGCCATCATGCCTGCCGCACCACCGCCGATTACAATGATCTTTCTCATAGCATGTTCCGCTTTCCTATTAAATATTGATCAATTATCCTCCTGTTTCATCAATGGATAATTCAGCATGGGCTCATCATCAATAAAATTAATCTCATCATTTAAATATACCTGATAATTGTTCCAAACCTGCTCAAGCGTCTCAAGATTCTGTTTTACAGCTTCCGGCTGTTTTAAGCAAAGTGCAACCACAAGCGCATTGATCACACTTAAAGGGGCCACTAAAGAATCAACAATGGAAACCATATCACTTCTCGCCAGAAGATTACAGGAAGAATAAAGGTTCATGGGAGAATGAATGCTGTCGGTAATTGTAATTACCTTGGCATTTCTGTCATTGGCAAATTCCATTGCCTTAAGTGTTCTCATGGAATATCTGGGAAAACTGATACCGATAATGGCATCTTCTTCACTGATTCGAATCATCTGCTCAAACATTTCCGTCACACTTGTTGTCTTTAAAAGCACCACATTCCCACGGATCATATTCAGATAAAAATGCAAAAAATCAGCCAAAGGCTCACAGCTTCTCACACCAACAAGGTAAACCGTCCTTGCTTCCAGAATAATGTCTACAGCCGCCTCGAAAGCCGCCGGATCCAAATTGACAATCGTATCCTGTATTTTTTCGATATCCGCACTCAAAACTGAGTTTAAAATTTCCGACTGCGTGCTTTTTCCGTACTTTGCACCAATCTTCTGTACAGAATTGAGTTTATTCTTTACCCAGTTCTCAAGCGCTTTCTGAAATTCCGGATATCCCTCGTAGCCAAGACCCATGGCAAAGCGCACCACTGTAGATTCGCTGACGCCTACGGTCTCACCCAGCTTTGCTGCCGTCATAAACACTGCCTGCTCATAATGATCGGAAATATAAGCTGCAATGGCCTTGTGGCCCTTGCTCATTTTCATGTATTTTTCGTTCATCCGGGTGATAATGTCAAGTTCCTGTTGTTCCATCTTATAACCTTTCTCTCTTACAATCTTTCTTTTCTATTTAGCGATATGCCTGATAAGAGTCCTTCAACATCTGAATGGTCTCCTCTTCCGAAAGATCATAATCCCCGGTCAGTGTCATACATGCTGCTCCATGAATAAAAATCCACATCTTCGTAAACAGGTTGCCTGCATTCGCACATCCCTGTGCAGTGGCAGACTGAATCTCACGACTCACATTCCCGTCACTTCCGTTGATCAGATCATACATACTTCTTCCGAATCTGTTCTCAGAAAGGAAAATAAAGGCAAAAAGCTTTTTATGTTCCGCTGCAAATTTAATATAGATATTGCCCAGATGCACAAAGGGGGTCACTGTCTGTTTCTGAAAACCGGAATAATAGTCCTGAAAGAAATCACATGCCTTTGCAAAAAGATCTTCAGCAAGCTCTTCCATATTTTTGTAAACACGAAAGATCGGCTGCGTGGAGCATCCCGCCTTTGCTGCCAGCTTTCTCGCAGTCACCTGCTCAATGCCTTCCTCCTGCAAAATGGCAAATGCCGCATTTATAATGTCATTCTTTGTAATT
Source organism: uncultured Clostridium sp. (assembly GCA_945917985.1). Lineage (GTDB taxonomy): Bacteria > Bacillota > Clostridia > Lachnospirales > Lachnospiraceae > Suilimivivens. The sequence continues at coordinate 11,885 of CAMEIH010000054.1, forward strand.
GATTCTTTTCTTGCCATACCCTTATATCATCCTTTCCTTTGTATTTCCATTCTGTATATTAGCTTTTGATTGTCGTCAGTCCATAACACACGTTATTATTTTACACTTTCATTGCCCACATGTCAATAATCCGAACTTTCATAACTCAAAAAAAGAAAGCCTATCGGATGATAAGCTTTCTTCTACGATCTGCATCAGTGAAATTGCTGCCTCATTTTATGAAATATATTTCCTCAAATCCTCAAGGAATTGCTCCCAGGCGTCCTCATGCTCCACATAATACAGCGGGCATTTCTTACCACCCACATCATAGTGCCTTCTCATATCCTCCGGTATCAGATCATACTCCTTCAGAAGCCATCCACACAGTTCTAACAGCGACTGATAAGTGGCATCCGTAAATTTTCCATCCTCGGAAAGATAACAGCACTCAATGGAGATGGAATCATAATTTCTCTCTTTTACCGCATAGCCGATCTCGTTTAAGGGAATACACTGTATAATCTCACCGTCATACCCGATGATAAAATGAGCACTTGCAGAGGTTTCCCCGGTAAGTCCCAGATTTTCAAAATAGCTTCTGTTCTGTGCTGCGCTGGTTGCCCTATTGGCAGTATAGTGTACAAAAATATTTTTTACCTCAGGCAATTCCTCTCCAGGTCTCGAATAAGGATTGACAGTAAGAAAATCTTCAGTGATCTCCGGCTTTGCAGAATCATTTGCCCGAATGATTTCCTTCCTTTCGGAAAAAGAGGCTGTCTCCCTGCCTCCTGCTCCGATTCCAAGCCATCTCACCAGATGATAGACTCCAAAACACAGGAGAATCGTTAACAGTATCATAATCAGATACAATATCCCTATCCTGGCTGCCTTGCTTTTCCTTCTGCGCTTTCTGTTTCGGACCGGTCTTTTGTGGGACCTGCTTCCCTTCGCTCCGTTTTTTTGTCTGTTTTTATGTTCTGCAACATGTTCCTTTGTTCGGCTTCCCTCAGCAGAGATGTCGATCAAATCCAGTTCGTCCCTCATAGCACTGCTCTTTCTCATAAAGTAAAATAAAATCCTGAAGCAGATAAACTTTGCCTCAGGACTCTATTGTATCAGAGAATTCTGTATTTTTTCTGTAAGCAGTCTTAATGCTGTATGAAGATTTTCTTAATTTCTTTTCATTGAAACTACTCAGCCTCAGCTATCCCTTTCATCATGCCGTCCACAATAGACGGATACTTCCATTCATATGTTTTTCGATCAATCAACCCAAACAATTCTCCACTTCCGTAAAACGCACCGTTATCCCACCAAAGACAGGGAATTCCCTTCTTTGCTGCCGCATTCACATAATACTCTGCAAACTCTGCACGATCCTGTTCATTTCCTTCTGCTTTCTTTGTCAGAGCTCCGAATTCACCCATGACAACCGGGATACCTTTTGAGAGAAAAAGTGTATCCAAGCTGTTCATAATCATATCAATATTGGTCGTGTCATGATTCCAGTTTCCTCTGCCTTGCAGATTTAATGCAAATTCATAAGGTTCATAAGCATGGACCGACACTGCAACCTTATTATCTTCAGGAACCTTCAAATGCTTGATTCCTACCCAGCCGTTTGCTGCATAGCCTGTTACCAGCAGTATTCTGTATGGATTATTGCCATCACTTTCTCTGATTGTTTTAACAAAGGTTTCATTCAGACTGTTCACCACATCCCAGCCTTCCTGATCGCCACCGTTCCACTCTACCGCCGTGCCGATTTTTCTTGGTTCATTCATTCCCTCAAAAATCAAATGTTCATCATAATCCTGAAAACGTTCCGCTATCTGACTCCACACGGCGACCATGATTTCTTTTGCACGTTCCTCATTCTCATAATACGGATCGTACCATGACTCATGATGAGTATTTAATATCACATAAACACCGTTGTCATACGCATAATCTACAACCTCCTGTACTCTGTCAAGCCAGTCCTCCTTTATCTTCCAGTTCTCTTCTTCAATAAGATGTCCATCCCATGTCACAGGAATTCTGATTACATTGAATCCCTTTGCAACCACTGCATCAATCAGCTCTTTCGTAGTAACAGGGTTTCCCCACGCTGTTTCAAAGGCTTCCGTAGACATATCTATAGAATAATTTGCATTGAAGCTGTCAAAAGTGTTCCCCAGATTCCAGCCGATCTTCATATCGTTTACCACATCTGCTGCAGTTATTTCTTTCATGGCAATTTCCTCTTCTTCTTTTACTTCACCGGGTGTTTCCGCCGTGGTCTGATCCGCAACAGGATTTGTTTGAGCAGTTTCTTGTTTTCCGCATCCTGCAAGTAATCCCAATGTCATAACCATACACAGAACAATAGCCACTGTCTTTTTCATTTCTGGCATTTCCTCTCACTCTATAATATATATAATCATATCTTTTTTTACCTGTAATTACAAGCAAAAAACAGTCAATAGCTTCTGCCATTGACTGTTTTTGTGTTTATTGATATTTCGAAATACTATTGCTTATACAGGATAAGCTGCATTCTTTGTGTCAGCCTGTGTCATATCCACCTTCTCCTGCTGAGCCTGACGATATTTGAAGAATTCGGTAGCTACCTGAGGGAATAATGCATAGGACAATACATCCTCATCCTGCTGCTTCCATTCCTTCATCTCTGCCTCGATTCCAGCAAGTTCGGGTTCTGTATGTCCGGTTGCCTCTGCGGAACGAGCGGTTGATCTCTTCTCACCGGGAATAACCTTATCGATTACTTCCTGATTCATAGGCTTAACAGTCTGTCCATAGTTACCGCGAAGAAGATCTTTGAATTCACCGGTAGCCATCTTATATCTCTCACCCATAAGAACATTGAAGATAGCCTGTGTACCAACGATCTGTGAGGAAGGTGTTACGAGCGGAGGCTCGCCGCAATCCTTACGAACTCTCGGGATTTCTTCAAGAACTTCATTGTATTTGTCTTCCGCATGCTGCTCCTTGAGCTGGCTAACCATGTTGGAAAGCATACCGCCGGGTACCTGATAAAGCAATGTCTTAATGTTAACACCGAGAACCTTTGTGCTCATAAGACCTGACTCAATGCATTCCTCACGATAAGGACGGAAGTAATCTGCAATCTCAGCAAGCTTATTCTGATCAAGGCCTGTATCATACTCTGTACCCTTAAATGTCTCAACCATAACTTCTGTTGCAGGCTGTGATGTTCCGAGAGCGAAAGGAGAAATCGCACAATCGATGATATCTACTCCTGCCTCAACAGCCTTAAGATAAGTCATGGAAGCAACACCTGAGGTATAATGTGTATGTAACTGAATAGGAAGCTTTGTATTCTCTTTCAGTGTCTTAACAAGCTCTGCAGCCTTGTAAGGCACAAGAAGACCGGCCATATCCTTGATACAGATAGAATCTGCACCCATCTCCTCAATCTTCTTAGCCATGTCAGCCCAGTACTCAAGAGTATAGGCATCACCTAATGTATAAGAAAGAGCTACCTGAGACTCACCGCGTCCCTCCTGCTTCTTGATCTTGTTGGTTGCATCTACTGCAGCCTGAAGATTTCTGATATCATTCAGACAGTCAAAAATTCTGATGACATCAATACCATTTGCAATTGACTTCTCTACGAAAGCATATACCACATCATCTGCATAGGGTCTGTAACCAAGAATATTCTGTCCACGGAAAAGCATCTGAAGCTTCGTATTCTTAAAGCCGTCACGGAGCTTACGAAGTCTCTCCCATGGATCTTCCTTAAGGAATCTTAAAGATGCATCAAATGTAGCACCACCCCAGCACTCAACTGCGGCATAGCCGATTTTATCCATTTTGTCAACGATTGGAAGCATAATATCGGTAGGCATTCTTGTTGCAATCAGAGACTGATGTGCGTCACGAAGAACGGTTTCCATAATTCCAACCGGTTTTTTAACCTGATCATTCATATTAAAATCCTCCTTATTATTTTTTAGAATACTCCAAATACTGCCATAAAGGTACCGGCTGCAACTGCCGTACCGATAACGCCTGCTACGTTAGGTCCCATTGCATGCATCAAAAGGAAGTTTGTAGGATCTGCCTCCGCACCAACCTTCTGAGAAACTCTTGCCGCCATGGGAACTGCGGATACACCTGCGGAACCGATAAGGGGATTTACCTTACCATGTGTGGCAATACACATCAGTTTACCAAACAATACTCCGGCTGCCGTACCGAAAGCAAACGCGATCAGTCCAAGTGCAACGATCTTAAGCGTATCAACGTTAAGGAACGCCTCAGCACTTGTGGTAGCGCCTACAGAAGTACCAAGCAAAATAACTACAATATACATCAGCGCATTGGACGCTGTATCTGTCAACTGTCTTACAACACCGGATTCTCTGAACAGGTTACCTAACATCAGCATACCTACAAGGGGTGCTGTGGTAGGAAGGATCAGACAAACTACAATCGTAACAACGATCGGGAATAAGATCTTTTCCAGCTTGGATACGGGACGAAGCTGACCCATCTTGATCTTTCTTTCCTTCTCTGTTGTGAGCAGTTTCATAATAGGCGGCTGAATAATCGGCACCAGTGACATGTAGGAATATGCTGCCACCGCGATCGGTCCAAGCAAAGCAGTCTGTCCTAATTTACCTGCCAGGAAAATGGAGGTAGGACCGTCTGCACCGCCGATAATGGAGATTGCAGCTGCAGCCTTATCGTTAAAGCCAAGTGCAATTGCTCCGAAATATGCTGCGAAAATACCGAACTGTGCTGCAGCACCGAGTAAAAAGCTCTTAGGATTTGCAATCAGGGGACCAAAGTCTGTCATGGCACCCACACCCATGAAGATCAGGGATGGTAAGATTGCCCACTCATCTAAGAGATAAAAATAATACAGTAAGCCGCCAACGCCATTCGCTGAATCTTCAATGCTCATGATGATATCAGGATAAATGTTTACAAGCAGCATACCAAATGCGATCGGTGTGAGGAGCAATGGTTCAAAGCCCTTTGCAATCGCAAGATAAAGAAATACACAGGCAACAACGATCATCAGATAATTTCCCCAGGTCAGATTGAAGAAAGCCGTCTGATGGATCAGATTGTCAAGTGTAGTTACAATATAATCCATTTCTTTTACCTCCTGTTGTTTTCTCAAGTACACACGTCAGAAATGAACTCGTGTGCATCTGCACCGTATTAGTTCAGTGTTGCCAGTAATGCGCCTGCTTCAACAGGATCACCAACAGCCACATCGATACTTGCAACAGTACCATCCTGAGGTGCAACAACGGGAATTTCCATCTTCATAGCTTCCACAACTACGATGGCATCTCCGGCCTTTACAGCCTGTCCAACCTTAGCTTCAATCTTAAATACCTTACCAGCTGCTCCTGCTTCTACCTTGATGCTTCCTGCGCCGGCTGCTGCTTTGGGAGCTGCTGCAGGTGCTGCCTTGGGAGCTGCCTTGGGTGCTTTGGGAGCTGCTGCTACGGGTGCGCCTGTGCTGGCACCTTCTTCTACTACTACATCATATACGTTGCCATTTACGGTAATTGTATAATTTTTCATTATTAAATCCTCCTTAATTAATTAACTATGCTCTCTGCCATTTATTTCCGGCACGCTTAATGCTTCTTACCACAAATCCGTCTGTGGATGATGCTCCTTCGCTTGCAGCGATCGCTGCCGCAATAACTGCAACCAGTTCAAGGTCATCTGATAACTCTTCTTTTTCGATAATCTGTGCGATGGTATTATCAACTGCTGCAGATTTAACCTCTTCCTTCTTCGGCTTCTTTGCAAATTTTGCCTGAATCTTAGGAATGAAATTAAAGCAGCTGATAATCAGACTGATCAGGATCAGCACGATAAACACGGTTCCCATACCAAGAAGTGTATTTAACGCTGCCTTTTCCATTTTTTCACCGAATGTATACTCTACATTGACAGCCACACCGGTAATTGCCTGATTATCAAACACGAATTCCACGATTGCATTACGTTTGGAACCCTTGATGGTGGTATCGATCACACCGTCTTTCTCATCAAATTCCGATTCGGTGCTGACAATTCCTTCATAACTACCCATATCCTCTGTAGCCTTGATCCAGCTTTCAAGAGCTTTGCTCCATACCGGATCAGTTACCTGATCCTGCGCTCCCTGCAGAACAACCTGATTTATTGTATTGATATTCTGTTCTGCATACTGCGCCGCTTCCTCTGTGGTCATGAGAGGGGTGATTTCCTCTGCCTGGCCACATGCTGTAAGGCCCATCATACAGGTAATCATACCTAATATTAACAACCATTTTTTCATATTAAGTAATCATCCTTTCTAGACTGTACCATGTTTCTTTGCAGGACGGTCTTCCCTCTTGGTGAA
>CAMEIH010000055.1 GCA_945917985.1 uncultured Clostridium sp.
TGTGGGAAGCCTTTATCGGAAGAATGAGCGGGATCCATGCCACCATCATAGCCCACAGCGTGGCACCTCTTGTGTTGCTTCCCCTCACCTATCTTGTTTACTTTCAGATTGGAAAAAAGTTGTTTTCCGGGAAGAAGCAGGGAATGCTTCGCGGGAAAAATGAAATGTTTCCCGGGATGCAAAGTTTGCTTCCCGTGTTTATGATTATCATGGCACTGTTCCAGATATTTGGGAATGTGTCTATTTATACCAATGAGACCTTCCTTCTTACCAGAACCTGGCAGGGGAAATCTGTGGCGGGGAATTTTATGATCCCGGCAGTTTTCTGGATTTTTCTGTGCCTGTTTGAACAAAAGGACAGGGAAGAAGGGGATGTCAAAGCTCCTGATCAGAAAGTTTTTTACCTTTTGCTTGCCTGCTTAAATCTGGCAGCAGGTATCAGCAGCTCTCTGGCCGTGCTGTTATGTTCTCTTTTGACCGCAGGGCTGGGTGTTTTGTTTGCCCTAAGAAAAAGAAAGTTCAGTATTCTGGTGAAGGTGGGGCTTACCTGTATTCCCGGTGCCCTTTATGTGCTTACTTATCTGATTATCAGTCATTGAGGAAAGGCGGTTTGAAATGTTCGGAATTTTCATGGAAAGCCTTGTGATCTTTAAACTTTATACGGGACTTAAATTCCTGTTTGTTCTGACCCTGGCAGCCTTTGTATATCTGCTGGTCACGGAAAAGAACAGGAATTTCAGAATTCTGTTTGTGTATGCACCGGTGCTGATCCTTCTTTTGTTCCTGTTTCCCGTGAGCAGAAAGCTGTTTGTGGCGGCAGGACTTGACGGGGCAACCTATTATCGTGTGCTCTGGACCATTCCCATGGGAATGATCACGGCCTATGGGGCCTGTTCCTTTTTTGCGAAGCACAGGAGGATAGGACTTGTTGTGACATCAGTCCTGATCGTTTTGTGCGGCAAATATGTGTATGACAGTGATTATATCTCCAAAGCGGAAAATCTGTATCACATTCCGGATACGGTGATCCGTATCTGCGAACTGATTCACCCGGATGATGCCGATGAAAATCTGCAGGTGATGGTGGTGGTTCCGGAAGAGCTGACTTATTATATCAGGCAGTATGATTCCGATATCCGTATGCCCTATGGACGGGAGATGATCGAGGGTCAGTGGGATTATTATAATGTAGTCCATGCCGCTATGGAGGAGACTGAGGTGATAGACCTGGAAGCATTGATCGCAGCGTGCAGAGAAGAATACTGTCAGTATATTGTACTTTCTCCTGTAAGAAAGGTGGAAGGAGATCCGGCAGAGCTGGGGCTTACACTTCTTGCAGAGATTGACGGCTACCGCGTCTATCTTGATCCGGTGACGGAAGAAACGGTGGAAAGCTGGACACAGTATTATGAAGAGGATGAATCGTAATGTTATTTAACTCCTATTCCTTTGTTTTTCTGTTCTTCCCACTTTGTATTTTGGGATTTTATATTTGTAGAAAAATTGGTGAAAAGACAGGGAAAGACTGGCTTCCAAAAGCCTTTCTTTTGCTGTTTTCCCTTTGGTTTTACGGCTTTTCGGGGCCGGAGAATCTGCCGGCGATTCTGCTTAGTATGGCTGTAAACTACGGTCTTTCTTTTTGGATGGGAAAGACGGACCGAAAGAAACCGCTTCTTGTCACAGGGCTTATCCTGAATGTGGGAGCTTTATTCTGCTTCAAATACACAGGCGCTTCCTATGTGCCTCTGGCCATCAGCTTTTTTACCTTCAGTCAGATTGCTTTTTTGATGGAGTGCTACAGGGGAACCTTGGGGAAAGTGAGTGCTTTGGACTACAGCGTGTATGTCACTTTCTTCCCCAAGCTGATGGAAGGTCCCATTGCACTGCCGGATGAAATGCTTTCCCGGATCAGAACGATCATGGACAGAAAATATGACTGGGAGAGAATGTTCAGAGGTTTTTCCCTGTTTACTTTGGGACTTGCAAAGAAGGTGCTGATCGCGGATACGCTTGGCAAGGCGGCGGACTATGGATATACCAATCTTGCCTCGTTGCATTCGGGGGATGCGCTGATCGTCATGCTTTCCTATACGCTGCAGCTTTATTTTGACTTCAGCGGCTACTGCGATATGGCGATGGGAGCTGCGGGATGTCTTGGCTTTGAACTGCCCCTCAATTTTGATTCCCCTTATAAGGCAGGAAATATCATAGAGTTCTGGAAGGGCTGGCATATCACGCTGACCCGGTTTTTTACCAGATATCTGTATATCCCTCTCGGCGGAAACCGAAAGGGAAAGGCGAGAATGTATCTGAACACACTGCTTGTGTTTTTGATTAGCGGCATCTGGCACGGAAAGGGGCTTACCTTCATTATCTGGGGAATGATGCACGGAGTTTTGTATGTGATCACCAGATGGTATCAGGAGAGAAGGAAAAACAAGGGTGAAGATGTTGATATAGAGCCTTTTGCAGATCGTGGTGTCGATCGCGGCACTGATCGCAGCGAAGGGAAGAAGGTGAAGAGAGTTCTCTCTGTTTTTGTCACATTCCTCTATGTAAATGTTGCCTGGGTATTTTTCAGGGCACCTGACCTGAAAGAAGCGCTTGCTCTTCTGAAAACCATAATCAGCTGCAATTTTGCAAGGATTAACTGGAATCTGGCAGGCTGCTTTAATCTGGACGAGTTCTGGTATGTGATTAAGGTGCTTCACCTGGACAGCTGGCAGTATGCCCACTATATTTTGATGGTTCTCATGCTGCTTTTTGCACTGCTTCTTGTTTTTTTTGCAAAGACAGCTGTGACAGTTTCCGGGAAAATCAAGCCAACCGTGGTAAACACGTTGCTGCTTGCGGTATTGTTTGTGTGGTGTGTGGTGACGTTCTCGGAAGTGAGCACTTTCCTGTATTTTAATTTCTAGTAGAATAAGACGACCCGCGGAGCACGTTGGCGTTTGGAGATATGAGAGTGAAGATGCAAAGAAAAGATGATAAAAAAATAAATAATCCGTTTCAGCGGGCGGTGGTGATCTTCCTTTCGGCAGTGGTCTGCATGTGCCTTGTGATCATTGCGCTGGTGGTCTATGTGGATCCTTTTTTTCATTATCATGGGCCCCTTAAGAATTTCCCCTATCTGGTGGACAATCAGCTCACCCAGAATCCGGGAATGGCAGAGCATATGGACTACGACAGTGTGATACTGGGTTCCTCCATGACGGTGAATTTTGATACGGACTGGTTTTATGAGTTGATGGGCCTTCACACCATCAAACTAAGCTACAGCGGCGCTTATCCCAAGGATCAGTCCAATATCATGAAGATTATTTTTGACAGTGACCATGAGGTAAAGAAGGTCTTTCTGGGCGTGGATGTGATTACCTACATGGGCGGCGTGGACGAAACAAAGTATCCCATTCCCGAATACCTTTATGACGATAATTATATAAATGACATTGAGTATGTGCTGAACAAGGATGTATTGCTCAATTATATTCTGCGGCCTCTGGCGGATCCTGATCCCACAGATCTATCCACGGTTTACAAGAGCTGGTGGACGGAGGAATATTACAGTAAGGACTGGGTGCTCCACAATTATGTAAGGCCGGAAGTAGTGGAGGAAGAGGTGCCCGCTGATGAGTATATCCCGGGTACGGAGAAAAATCTTACGGTAAATATCTGTCCTTATATTGAGGAAAATCCGGACACACAGTTTGTCATTTTCTTCCCGCCCTACAGCATTTTGTTCTGGAATGATGTGCTTGCGGGAAATCATCTGGAGGCAACGCTTGAGGAATACCGCTATATTGCAAATAGGCTGAACGCTTACGACAATGTGGAGATTTACTTTTTCCCTGACAGGGAGGATATCATCCTTGATCTGAACCACTATGCGGACTACAGTCATTATCATCCGGATTACAACCGCTTCATGACGGAATGCTTTGCGGACGGAACCACAGGTCTGGTTGCAAAGGAAGAATCTGCTTCGGGAATCGCAGGGGTTGCGGCAGAAGAAGAATCTGCTTTGGGAATCGCAGAGACTGCGGCGGAAGAAGAATCTGCATTGGGAATCGCAGAGACTGCGGCAGAAGAAAGCACCGGCAAGGGAAAGACGATTGATGAATATCTGGAGCACATGCGGGAAATTGCCCTGAATTATGACTTTGATACGCTTTTTGAATAAATATTTTTTCAGGAAAGGGAAACAGGTATGAAAGGAAAAATACAGATAAAGGATCTTCTGATGCTTCAGTTAGTATTCTTTATTTACAGTTTAAACAGTGTGGTTGCCAATTTTGCTTCCAAGCAGGAAAGCTTCGGTCTTTCTTTTTTCCTGCTCTATGGGTTGGAGGTTGCGATTCTCGGTGTCTATGCCATTTTGTGGCAGCAGATCATCAAGAAATTTGAGCTCTCCATTGCCTATGCCAACAAAGCGGTGGTGCTGATCTGGGCAATGATATTCGGGGCACTTATTTTTAAGGAACAGATTACTGTCTCAAAGGTTGCGGGGATTTTGCTGGTGATTGTTGGCATTGTGATCCTGAACAGCAAGAAGGAGGGAGAGGAATGAATATGCATTTGTTGATTCTGATACTTTCGGTGCTGATTGCCTCTTTTTCCCAGATCCTGTTAAAAAAGAGTGCGGAAAAGACATATCCTTCCGTGATCAGAGAATATCTGAACCCATATGTGATCTTCGGATACGGCATGATGTTTGTGTCCATGTTTCTCACGATCATCGCCTACTCCGGGATGGAATTTACCAATGTGCAGATTGTGGAGGCAACAGGGTATATCATGGTGCTGATCTTAAGTTATTTCTTCTTTCATGAGAAGATCACGAGGAAAAAAGTAATCGGCATGATTTTTATTTTTGCAGGTATTGCAGTATATTATTTATAAATCTACAAAAGACCGGATATTATAGCGCAATGTCCATTTAATGACATTGGTCTTATAGAGCCGGTCTTTTGTATGCAAATCTCTTGATTGCTTTCCCTTATTTAGTTTTAGTTTGATTTTTTTGTTGCAAAGAGTTATCACTTTTTTTCTGCCTGGCCATGGTAGCGAGCATGGTGGTGATGGGAAGGTTGTCCACATTCTGTGCCTGAAGCTCGCGATACCACTTGCTGTATTTATACATACGGTATGTAGCTTTCATTTTTTTCAGCTGGTCCTCATCTGCACAGGCATTACACAGTTCTTCCCGATCTTTTAAACTTAAATTCACATAGTCCAGATAAGAAATTCGAAGTTCCGTGAGAGGGTCCGTGCATTTGGGACATATCATTTTATGACCGTTCAGCATGAAAATGCGGTGACAACTTTTACAATAGTGCATGTACATCATAGTAAAATTCCCCTTTGCTATTTTTGTGCATGTTTTGTAAAGATGCTTTTATTGTACTGTTTCTGCGAAGAAAGTCAACAACTTACCGGGTGTAAGTTATCGCGCGCGATAGATACTGCTGTGCGCGGTAGATGTTATTGTGCGATAGGAAGGGTATGAGTGTTGAAGAAGAGCATGCGGGAGTACAGGAGGGTATGGAGAGGAGCGGATGGGGAAATATACCCTCGCAGGAGTGCGAGAAAGTGCTTGAAAGAAGCCGCAGAAGAGATGGCGAGGGTATAGGAGAGGAACAGTGATGATTATACCCTCGCAGGAGTGCGAGAAAGTGCTTGAAAGGAGCCACAGAAGAGTGACGAGGGTACAGGAGAGGAAGCAGTGATGATTATACCCTCGCGGAAGGCGAGAAAGTGCTTGAAAGAAGCCGCAGAAGAGATGACGAGGGTATAGGAGAGGAAACAGTGATGATTATACCCTCGCGGAAGGCGAGAAAGTGCATGAAAGAAGCCACAGAAGAGATGGCGAGGGTATGGGAGAAGAAAATGGAGTGGTTATACCCTCGCGGAAGGCGGGAAAGTGCATGAAAGAAGCCGCAGAAGAGATGGCGAGGGTATGGGAGAAGAAAATGGGGGGGTTATACCCTCGCAGAAGGCGAGAAAGTGCTTGAAAGAAGCCGCAGAAGAGATGACGAGGGTACAGGAGAAGAAACTGGGGTGAATATACCCTTGCGGGAGTTGAAAAAGTGGAGAGAAGATTGGTGAAGAGCAAAAAAGGGTTTGGTAGTGCGAGAAAAGCGTAGGAGAAGTGCAAAAATATTGGAAAATGTTGTTTTGAAGGTGTCCCAGGCAAGCGTCTATCTGGAGAAAAGTGGTAAATCCGGAATTGGGAAAAATGATTGTGTTTATATGTTGGAAATGGTATACTAAAATGTAATAATTTTGAAATATTTAGCAGTATCAGGTATGGAGGTTTTTATTAATGAGTAAGTTCTTTTCAAAGGCGAAAGGAAAAAATAGAAAGAGAGGAGCCCGGAAAACACAGCAGACAGGCACTCTTGAATGGATGGATTTCGATGAAGATGAATTAGAAGATGATGAGTGGGATGAAGAGTCTTTTGAAGATGAAGATTATGACGAAGAAGACGATGAAAATGAGGAAGATTATGAGGAGGACGATGATTCCGACGAAAACTACGAGGACGATGATGACTCCGACGAAGTAGAAGAAATCGAAGAGATAGACGAGGACGATGACTCAGACGACGAGTATGAAGATGAAGAGGACGACGACTCGGAAGACGAGTACGAAGATGAAGAGGACGACGACTCGGAAGACGAGTACGAAGATGACGAGGACGACGACTCGGAAGACGAATATGAAGATGACGAGGATGAATACGACGACGAATACGATGAGGAAGATGACGAAGATGACGAAGATGAGGATGAAGACGATGAAGAAGAGGATGATGAGGACGACGGCTACTATTATGAGGAGGAGCCTCGCGGATTTAAGAAAATAATCTACTTCATTGAGAATATGAGCATGGTGGATCACGTGGTGATCCTGACCGGAGTACTCGTTCTTGCGCTCTCTGTGGTTGTGGGAACCCTGTATCTGGGAGCGAAATCGGATGAAAAACAGATTGCGGCTTTTGCAGAGATCGGAGTAGGACTAGAGGGAATCCCGGTAATCGGAGAAAGTGGTCTTCTTGCCATATCGGATGCCCAGGCATCGAAGGTGGTAGCCGAGGAGCTGGCGGCAATTGAAGAGGAAGCAACTCAGGTAGACGATGAAACCGGGAAGATAGAGGTAGTTATGAATCTTACCTCTATCCAGAAGGATTTAAAGATAAAATTCACAAATAAAAAGTCAGGAAAACTGATCCCTAATGTGCCTTTCACCGTAGAGATCAAGGCGCCGTCAGGAGATACTTATTCCCTCAAGGATGAGGATGAGGATGGCATTATTTATCAGAAGGATATTGCGTCAGGAAAATATAAGGTGTCAATCACAGGTCCAACGGACATGACGGAATACAGCTTCTCCACGGAGGCAGTAGCAATCACCGTCCGCGATACCATTGAATATAAAAAGGTAGAAGTGGCTGATGAGATCAAGACAGAGGCTCAGGTCAATGCAGCCGTGGAAGATACGGCAGTAAACGATACGGTAGTGGAATCTGCGAATACGGATACTGTGGAATGGGTAGAATCCACCAAAACGCTCATAGAAGGTACCGAGACGACTTCCGAGAGCTATGAGAAGGTAAGCAGAAGTGATATCACGGATCCAAGCACGAAATCAGCAGTGGGATTCAGATTGTTGACAAAGCGGTTGGAACCTGGGGATACACCGGTGCAGACGGAAACACCAACGCCGGTGCCGGCAGAAACATCAGCGCCGGTGCAGACGGAAACACCGGCTCCCGTGACAGATCCCACACCAACCGCTACATCAGATTCAACGCCAAACGCTGAGACTTCTTCGAAGCCGACTGAAACTGCTGAGGCAACAACATCAGTAGACCCGACTGCATCAGCGACTGCAACATCAACTACATCGCAGACAGCTTCGCCTTCTGCATCAGCGACACCTACAACATCGCCCTCAGTGTCTCCTTCCGCAACGCCTTCAGCTTCGCCCACGGCGACGCCCACAGCGACACCTACGGCAACACCGGCAAACAGCGCTAAGACAGATACCAAAACAGACTTAAAGTCCAACAGTGGTGATAAACTGTACGTCATGGATTCCAACGGAAATTTCAGGGAAGCCAAGTATGCAGACTATTACAATGACAGTATTAAGGAGTTTTATAAAAAGGTTTCCAAGACCACCGGTGAGTATCGCTATACCGGCTGGCAGACCATTGATGGGGCAACTTATTACTTTGACAAGAACGGAAATAAGGTGACCGGAGAGCAGATCATTCAGGGTGCCAAGTATACCTTTAATGACAATGGTGTGCTGAATACGGGATCAGGACATATGGGAATCGATGTCTCCAAATGGAACGGAAATATTGATTGGAATGCAGTGAAAAACAGCGGTGTTTCCTATGTTATCATCAGGTGTGGATACAGAGGTTCCACAACGGGAGCACTGATTGAAGATCCCAAGTTCCGTGCGAATATTCAGGGGGCACAGAATGCGGGAATCAAGGTTGGAGTTTATTTCTTTACGCAGGCGGTGAACGAGGTGGAAGCAGTTGAGGAAGCCTCCATGGTACTCAGCCTGATCAAAGGTTATAACATTTCCTATCCGGTATTTCTGGATGTGGAGTCCAGCAACGGGCGGGCTGATTCCATCAGCGTTGACACGAGAACCGCAGTGTGCAGGGCTTTCTGCCAGACCATACAGAACTCGGGATATAAAGCAGGTATCTACGCCAATAAGACATGGTTCAACGAAAAGATAAATACGCCAAGTCTGACGGGATATAAACTCTGGCTTGCACAGTATGCGGCAACACCGACATATACCAGAACAAAGTATGATATGTGGCAGTATTCTTCTAAAGGAAGTGTTTCCGGCATTAGCGGAAATGTGGATATGAACATCAGCTATCTGGGATATTAAGATTGCTATTTCCTTATAAATGGGGTATAGTTAACGGGAAGATGTTAAATAATCAAATTACGAGGTAGAAAAAATGAGAACTTATCTTGTGACAGGCGGTGCCGGTTTTATCGGTTCCAATTATATTCATTATATGTTTAAGAAGTATGACAATGAGATCAGGATCATCAATGTGGATGCCCTCACATATGCAGGTAATCTTGAGAATCTTAAAGATGTTGAAAACAGAGACAATTATACTTTTGTAAAAGCCAATATCTGCGATAAAGAGGCAATCTCAAAGATTTTTGCAGAGAATGACATTGACAGAGTCGTGCATTTTGCGGCAGAAAGCCATGTAGACAGAAGTATTAAGAATCCTGAGGTTTTTGTGCAGACCAATGTGCTGGGAACGGCAGTGATGTTAAACTGTGCAAAGGCAGCCTGGGAGAATCCTGACGGCACCTTCAAGGAAGATAAAAAATTCCTTCATGTGTCAACAGATGAGGTGTACGGCTCTCTTGAGGAAGATGGCGGATATTTTTATGAGACCACACCCTATGCGCCTCACAGCCCCTACTCCGCAAGCAAGGCAAGCTCGGACATGCTGGTAAAGGCTTATATGGATACGTACAAGTTTCCTGCCAATATCACCAACTGCTCCAATAACTATGGACCATATCAGTTTCCGGAGAAGCTGATTCCTCTTATTATCAATAACGCTCTTCACGGAAAGAAGCTGCCGGTATACGGTGACGGTAAAAATGTCCGTGACTGGCTTTATGTGGAGGATCATGCAAAGGCCATCGATATGGTACAGGAAAAGGGACGCCTCTTTGAAACTTACAATGTGGGTGGACACAATGAAAAGCAGAATATCGAGATCATTCATATCATTCTGGATACACTGCAGGAAATGTTGCCAGATGATGACCCAAGAAAGAAGCTGGTAAGCGAAAATCTTATCACTTATGTAGAGGATCGAAAGGGACATGACAGAAGATATGCCATTGCACCCGACAAGATCAAGGCAGAGATTGGCTGGGAGCCGGAGACCATGTTCAAGGAAGGAATCAAACGTACCATTGCCTGGTATTTTGAACATGAAGACTGGATGAAAAATGTGACAAGCGGCGATTACCAGAAATATTATGATGATATGTATCAGAACAGATAAGAAGACGCAAGACATGGGATAAGATAACACAAGACATGGGAGTGATTTACAATCACTCCCATTTTGTGGTATACTAACAATATCTATGCAAACTGTGCAAACAGAATTTTGGAGGTATTTTAAATGAAGGGAATTATATTGGCGGGAGGTTCGGGAACGAGACTTTACCCCTTAACCAAGGCAATCAGTAAACAGATTATGCCGGTTTATGATAAACCTATGATTTATTATCCGCTTTCTACATTGATGCTGGCCGGAATCAGGGAGATTCTGATCATATCCACGCCCAGAGATCTTCCGGTATTTGAGGAACTTTTGGGAGACGGAAGCCAGCTTGGTATGAAATTTTCCTATGCCGTGCAGGAGCAGCCGAGAGGCCTTGCCGATGCGTTTATCATTGGTGCGGACTTTATCGGAAAAGATTCGGTAGCGCTAGTGCTTGGAGATAATATTTTTTACGGGCAGAGCTTTTCAAGGGTGCTTCGCGAAGTGGCTTCCAGAGAAAAAGGAGCTACGATTTTCGGATATTACGTCCGGGATCCCAGAGAGTACGGCGTGGTGGAATTTGATGAGACAGGAAAAGCATTGTCCATTGAGGAGAAGCCGGAGAACCCCAAGAGCAACTATGCAGTGCCTGGGCTTTATTTCTACGATAATGATGTGGTGGAGATCGCGGCAAATGTAAAGCCCTCCGCAAGAGGAGAGATCGAGATCACCAGTATCAATAACGAATATCTGAGGAGAGGAACCCTTCACGTGGAGACGCTTGGAAGAGGATTTGCCTGGCTTGACACAGGAAATCACGATTCCCTTCTTGATGCGGCGGACTTTGTGGCTGCGTTCCAGAAAAGACAGGGACTCTACATTTCCTGTATTGAAGAAATTGCCTATAAGAGAGGCTTTATCGACAAAGAGCAGCTTCTTAAGCTGGCAGAGCCTCTGATGAAGACAGATTATGGCAAATACTTAAAGGAAGTTGCCGAGGGACTGGGCGTATAGAATATGTCAAAAGGCGAAAGGGACTTTGCACAGGGAAAAGTTGCAGAGTTTTCGGTAAAGAAGTAACAGATTGAAACAGGAGAACATAGACAATGGGAAAGATAACGGTAGAAACATGTGAAATTGAGGGATTGAAGGTGATCACACCTGCAGTTTTCGGGGATTCCAGAGGATATTTCATGGAAACCTACAATTACAATGATTACAAAGAAGCGGGAATTGATCAGGTGTTTGTGCAGGACAATCAGTCTGCTTCCGTGAAAAATGTGCTGAGAGGACTGCATTTTCAGATCAACTATCCTCAGGACAAGCTGGTGAGAGTGGTAAGCGGGGAAGTGTTTGATGTGGCAGTAGATCTTCGCCCGGGCTCGGCAACCTATGGAAAATGGCATGGGGTAGTCCTTTCTGCCGAGAACAAAAAGCAGTTTTTTATCCCGAAAAATTTTGCCCATGGATTTGTGGTATTGTCGGATTATGCGGAATTTGCCTATAAATGTACAGATTTCTATCATCCCAATGATGAGGGCGGCATCAAATATGATGACCCGGATATCGGCGTGGAATGGCCCATCCCGGAAGGCACGGAACTGATCATGTCCGACAAGGATAAGAAGTGGGGCGGTATTAAGGAATATACAGCGTTCAGGGCTTCCTTAAAATAATAAGCAGAAAGAATGGATCAAATCAGAATGAAGAGCAGTAAAGAAAAAAACGGTGCATCCTGGCTTTCAAAAATACCAAAGCCTGTAGGGATTGGTATTTTTTATGCCATCTGCCTGCTTGTGGCAATTATGGTGGTGACCCATAACAATCCTCTGGCACCGGATCAGCATACGGAAAACTTAAAGAAATTTTGCGCCTGTGCATTGCTGACACTGGCATGTATTATTTTTGGCGTTTATTATGACAGGATGTTTATCATTCCAAAGGAACTGTTTCAGAGCAGGGAACTGATCTGGAAGCTCGCAAAGAACGATTTCAAAAAGAGATACGCAGGCTCCTATCTCGGCTTCGTTTGGGCTTTGGTGCAGCCTGTAGTAACTGTCGCCATGTATTATGTGGTGTTTGACGTGATATTTAATACCAGAAGTGAAATGGTTTCAAGCGGTGTAGAAGTCCCATATGTGCTGTTTCTGACGGCAGGACTTGTTCCCTGGTTTTATTTTTCGGAGGCAATCACAAACGGAACCAATGCACTCCTTGAGTACAGCTACCTGGTGAAAAAGGTGGTATTCAATATCAGTATTCTGCCTATCATCAAACTGATTGCGGCAACCTTTATCCATGTATTTTTTGTGGCAGTGCTTCTGATCGTGGCAGCAATTTACGGATATTACCCGACAGTCTATACACTGCAGGTGTTTTATTACAGCTTCTGCCTGTTTATGCTGGTGCTTGCCATGAGCTATTGCACCTGCGCCATTGTGGTCTTTTTCAGGGATCTTGCCCAGATCATCAATATTGCACTGCAGGTTGGCATGTGGGCAACTCCTATTTTATGGAATATCGGGATGATAAATGATGACAAGATGATCACGCTGGTAAAGCTGAATCCTCTTGTCTATATCGTGAACGGATACCGAAATGCAATTTACGGGGATGAGTGGTTCTTCGAACACTTTTATTCCTCCACATATTTCTGGATATTTACAGTGACACTGTTCTGCATCGGATCGCTGATCTTCAAACGACTGAAGGTTCATTTTGCGGATGTGCTGTAAATGATGAATAGCTAAGGAGACTGCAGATGGAAGAAAGAAAAGCAGTAATACAGGTGAAAGACCTCGAAAAAGCCTACAAGCTGTATGACAAGCCCTCAGACCGCCTGAAAGAAGCACTGGGGCTTAGCAGAAAAAAGAAATATAAAGAGCACTATGCTTTAAAGGGTGTGGATCTTGAAATTTATAAGGGAGAGACAGTTGGTATCATCGGTACCAACGGCTCCGGGAAATCCACCATATTAAAAATAATAACAGGCGTTCTCAATCCTACAAGCGGCACCGTGAAGGTAGACGGAAGAATTTCGGCACTGCTGGAGCTGGGTGCAGGCTTTAATATGGAATACAACGGTATTGAGAATATCTATCTGAACGGCACCATGATGGGCTTCTCCAAGAAGGAGATCGATGCCAAGATGGATGATATTTTAAGCTTTGCGGATATCGGGGATTATGTGAATCAGCCTGTGAAAACTTATTCCAGCGGTATGTTTGTGCGGCTGGCTTTTGCGGTTGCCATCAATATTGAGCCGGAAATTCTGATCGTGGATGAAGCTTTATCGGTTGGTGATGTCTTCTTTCAGGCAAAGTGTTATCACAAATTTGAAGAATTCAAGGAAATGGGAAAGACCATTGTATTTGTCAGCCATGATCTCAGCAGTATCAGCAAGTATTGCGACCGTGTGGTTTTGTTAAATCAGGGTGTGAAGCTGGGAGAAGGAAGTCCCAAAGAGATGATTGACGCCTATAAGCAGGTGCTGGTAGGTCAGTATCCGCTTCCGGAAAATGACGATCAGAATCTGCTGAATGATGATGAGATCGAATCTGCAGCTGCTTCCCTTGAGGAAAAGAAAGAAGTAAATCAGGATTTAGCAGTCAACCCCGATCTGCTTGAGTACGGAACCAGGGCAGCTGTGATAGAGAACTATAAAATAACAGACGATATGGGAAGAGATACCGGAACGGTGCTGAAAGGGAAGAAATGCAGCGTCAGCATGACAGTGCGCTTTGAGGAAGATATTGAAGCGCCTATCTTTGCTTTCACCATTAAGAATATTAAAGGTGTGGAGATTACCGGAACCAATACTATGGTAGAAAAAGCCTTTTTGGAATCGGTAAAGGCAGGAACGGTTATGGAGATCACCTTTACCCAGGAAATGAATCTGCAGGGCGGAGAGTATCTTCTCTCTCTTGGCGTTACGGGCTTCGAAAAGGAAGAATTTCAGGTTTATCACCGACTGTATGATGTGATGAACATGACTGTGATCTCGGATAAGGATTCCGTGGGATATTATGACATGAATTCAGAAGTAAAGGTGGTATCTCTATAGTAGAAAATCAGGAAAGGATGGGCTTATGAGCGAAACAAGAGTAAAGCCTGTTTATTTGTCACAGGAGGAAGTGCTGAACGCTCTTCCTGAGAAAATCGGAAACGTAAGATTAAATTACAGTCATTATCCGGGAAAAGACCTGTACAGTGACGGCAGCATTGAGGACGAGCTGCTTTCCATTGTAAAGGAGGCTTCCCGTGTGGAATATCCGGATATCATTGAGAAGAAAGGCAGCTGGCCTATTCTGTATCATCTTTCCCCTCTTCGTGCCAATATCGTGGATTGGCTTCCCATTCATAAAAGTGATAAGGTGCTGGAAATCGGATCCGGCTGTGGAGCCATCACGGATAAATTGTCGGAGAAGGCGGGAGAAGTAACCTGCGTGCATCTGTCGGCAAAAAGAAGTCATATCAACGCTTACAGAAACCAGGACAGGGATAATATCACGATCCATGTGGGAAATTTCAGCGATATTGAGCCGGAGCTTTCCGATGATTATGATTATGTCTGTCTGATCGGCGTGTTTGAATATGGTCAGTCTTATATTCAGACAGAGACACCCTATGAGGATTTTCTGAAGATCATGTTGAGACACATGAAAAATAACGGTCGTCTTGTAATTGCCATTGAAAACAGACTGGGACTGAAATACTTTGCAGGCTGCAAGGAAGACCATCTGGGAACCTGGTTTTCCGGTCTGGAAGGTTACCCTGAAGGAGGCAGCGCCAGAACCTTTTCCCGTCCCGGACTCGAGAAGATTATGAAGAATTGCGGTGTAAAGGATTATTCCTTCTATTATCCTTATCCGGATTATAAGTTTCCTACTACGATTTATTCCGACAAGAGGCTTCCCTATCAGGGGGAACTAACAAATAACATGCGTAATTTTGACAGGGACAGGATGGTCCTTTTCAATGAGAAGTATGTGTTTGACGGTATGATTGAGGATGGACTTTTTCCGGTCTTTTCCAATTCCTATATGGTAGTGATCGGGAAGGAACCTGAAATTGTCTATGCCAAATATTCTAATGACAGGGCAGAAGAATACATTCTCCGCACGGAGATGGTGGAAACGAACCGGGGAAAAATGATCCGCAAGATTTCTCTTTCCGAAAAGGCACAGGATCATGTGAGAGCCATGGAGCATGCTTATCAGTTGCTCCTTCGAAGATATGAAGGGAGTGCGCTTCATATCAATCCCTGCATTCCGGCAGAGGATGGCAGCTATGTGGAGTTTCCCTATGAGAAAGGAACCGCTCTTTCACAGCTTCTTGATGAGTGTCTGGAAAAAGATGATATGGATGGTTTCTACAGACTCTTTGACAGATATCTGGATCTGATCTCCTATGGAGAGGAAAGCGGCATCACAGATTATGACATGATTTTTGCCAATATTCTGGTGGATGGAGAGACCTGGACTGTCATCGATTACGAATGGACCATGGAGAAACCGGTTTCATCGAAAGAACTGGCATTTCGTGCGGTTTACTGCTATGTGTTAGAGGAAGAAAAGAGAAATAAATTAAATCTTGATTATATAATAGAGAAACTTGGAATCACACCCGGGGAGGCTGAGGAGTACAGGGAAAAGGAACTGCGCTTCCAAAAGCAGGTGACAGGAAAGCGGAAATCCATGGGTGAGATCAGGGCTACGATCGGCACCTACTGTGTGGATCCCAAGGTTTTGATGGAAGAGCATCTGCAGGAGATTCTAGATAAGAGAATCCAGATTTACACGGACCGCGGAACGGGATTTTCGGAGGCAGATTCCTATTATATGCCGGATGTTTATCAGGATGAATGTACCATTGAGGCAGAAATACCGTTTGACGGAAATGTACATGCACTCCGCATCGACCCTGCAGACAGGGCCTGCATGGTAAAGGTGGAGGAACTTCTATTAAACGGAGTGAAAGTACCGCTCACCGGCAGGAACTTTTTGACAAATGGAAAAGAGATGAAAAACGGCACGTTCGTATTTCAGACGGAAGATCCCAATATGACGATTTCGGTATCTTCTCTTCCCATGCAGGGATCCAATAAACTGTTCTTGAAATTGAAGCTGTCTCCTCTTGCAAAGGAGATCGCAGCGGATGCCGCAGAAGGTGCAAAAAAGAATATTCTGGAAAGATTCCATCATTGAGAGGGCAGATAACGTGACTTCTTTGAAACAGAGTGTAAAACAGATTCTGATAAAGAAACAACATAAAATGTACGAAAAAAAGCTTTCCGAAAAGAAAGTCTGCTACGCCGACTGGATTGCCGGGCAGGAGAAACAACTCCAAATTGACAATATTATTGTTGCAAGGAGGAAAAAATGTCTGACAAATGATTCCGAAAAGCTCTCAAATGGCGGAGAAAAAAATGAAAATGAAGGATTTCGTTCAAAATTCCCGCCCGAAGTGCAATTTTTTGATGTGTTCGATAAAAATGCCGGAGAGAAAGAGAAAATCACTTTTGCACTTGTGCATCTGCAGGAAAACAGAGTAGAAAACAGACCTGAAATGACCCAAATATGTCAAAATAGAGAAGCGGATGTTATTCTATTTCTACTTTCTGAGGGAGAAATTTCTGAGATTGCTCTTCCTCTCATATACAAGAAACTGAAAGAAGATAAAAATATAATGCTGATTTACGGGGACGAAGATGTCTGCGCAGATCAAAGGAGAGAAAAGCCATGGTTCAAGCCTGACTGGTCACCGGACACTTTCCTTTCCTATTTTTATTTCGGAAGTCTTGTGGCGATAAGAACCGATGCTTTTGCCAAAGTACTTGCAGCCACAGATAAAACGGATATTTATAGTGTATGTTATTATATTCTGACGGATTCCCCGGATAAGAAGGATGCGTCGCCTGCGGAGGATGCAAATATGCAGGCCGGGACGGAGAGAAAAGCAGCGCATATCCCCGAGGTGCTCTTTCATGGAAAGCAGGAGGGATATGAGCAGATCAAGGATATGAGACTGCCCGAAGAATTTGGAGCTTTTGGCACTTGCCGGAATCAGAAGAAGGACACAGATCATTTCAGTGATTTGCCCTGTGTTTCTGTTATCATACCGTCCAAAGATAATCCTCACGTGTTATTTACCTGTATAGATTCCGTTATAGAGAAAACGCAGGGAGATATTCCTTATGAGATTATTGTAATAGATAACGGAAGCAGTGAGGAGAACCGCAGGAAGATTACGGAGAAAATGGAAAAATTAAATCGGGAAGAAGTATGTGGAAATGAATTCCGGGGTATGAGATATGAGTATGAACCCATGACATTTAATTTTTCCAGGATGTGTAATAGAGGTGCTGCTTTGGCGGCGGGAGGTTATCTTCTTTTTCTCAACGACGATATGGAAGTCATTCAGGAGAACTGGCTTTCCCTGCTGATGAATAAGGCTGCGCTGGCCCATGTGGGAGCAGTGGGAGCGAAGCTTTTGTATCCGGATTCGGATATCATTCAGCATGCCGGGATTACCAATCTCAGGGTGGGACCTGCCCATAAGCTTCAGTTCCTCTCGGATGAAAAGGTGCATTATTATGGAAAGAACCGTTTTGTCCATGACGTGATGGCGGTGACGGGAGCCTGTCTGCTTTTAAAGAAAGAGATTTTTGAAAGGGCAGGCGGATTTGATGAGAAGCTTGCGGTGGCCTTCAACGACGTGGATCTTTGTTATACCATTTATGAGATGGGTTATTATAATGTGGTGAGAAATGATGTGGTTTTGTATCATCATGAGTCTTTAAGCCGGGGAAAGGATGGAGAGTCCGAGGAAAAACAGCTGCGGCTTCTTCGGGAGAAGGATGCACTGTATGAAAAACATCAGTCTCTCTACGGAAAGGATCCCTTTTACCACAAATATCTGACTACGGATATGTTGGAATCAGAGTATGCCCCCGCTTTTCATTATCAGGTTACTCTGGATATGCCCTGGGCAGCTGTGACGAAGGAACAGCCGCTGCCTGAAGGTGTGAGGGAAGATCCCTGCGTGGTCATCGGAATGGAATGTGCCATGGATATTTATAAATGGAAATATGGGGTGGCTCCGGATAAGGAGAAG
>CAMEIH010000056.1 GCA_945917985.1 uncultured Clostridium sp.
TGCCATCATCGTACCCAGGATAACCGCGATCACGCTTGCAATGACGATCAGAATAACGGAAAGATTTTTGATATCACTTGTCTGACCCATAATGGTTTCCCTTGGGATCAGTGCACAGATCATGGCATCTCTGCTCTCCAGTTTGGAATACAGGAAAAGATACTTATCATTCTCTACATAGAAACTGCCGCTTTCCGCCTCATCCTGTTTTGCCTCCTCATAAAATGATTTACCGATAAAAGCATTATCCTCCTCCAAAGCTGCCGAAAGTGAAGAGCGGTATTCCACTCCGTCACAGGTTACAAGACCTACAATGCTTCCTTCACCTGCATCCATGGAATTCAGCGTATCATCAATGACATATCTCCGGATATCCACGATCATGATCGCGCCTGCATTGTTAAAATATTTGGCAATTCGAAGGCCGTAGCTGCCGCTGTCCGCGGCAAGCTTATCATCTGCCTCACAGCTGTTGCCAAACAGAAAATATTTATACTGGTCATTATTTACCATCTGCCCCTGAATCGTTTCTTTGTAGGCAGACAATAATTTGTCTTCCGAAGTCTGTGTTGTGGTAATAGAGGCCTGAGAATCGGAAAGAAAATAAACATTATCAATTAGGTTGTTTGTATTGATGGCCGTATTCAGATCTGTCTGATACTGTCTCGGTATGTAGGAATGCTTCTCATCTTTATCCATCAGTCCCTTAAAAAACTTCTGCAAGGTCTCATCGTTCATATATCCCTTATAATCGCTTTGAACCGTATCAATGGCCAGAGAAAGATATCGGTTTATCATACTCATGGTCTGACCCGCAGAGATCTCATAGCTTTCAATAATCTGACTTGATGCCTTATTATATGAAACAACACCAAGTATAATGATAAAGATGACCGGAACCAAAAAACCTATGCTCAGTCTGAAACTGATTCTTCTGTAAAAAGCAATGGGATTCTTTCCGCCCGATTTCTTTTCCTCCGCCTTCTTTCTCTGCTTATCCATCTGTTTTTTCATTTCACTTTTCCCTCTGCTCATAAATAACCTCCCGATATTGACCGGTGAAAATTTATCCTCCCGCGTACTTTACTATATATTATACAGCAAAAGTCTTCTCAAAGAAAGAAAAAAGGCATCCGAATATTCAAAATTCGGATACCTTTTCATTTTAATTTTATTTTACTTTTTAAATCTCAACGATCCATCCTTCGGGTGCCTTGATGGTTCCCATCTGGATTCCTGTCAGAGTCTCATACAGCTTCTTAGTAACAGGTCCCATCTCGTTCATGCCGCTGGGGAAACAGATTTCCTTGCCGTGATCAACAATCTTGCCAACAGGAGAAATAACTGCTGCCGTACCGCAAAGACCGCACTCTGCGAAATCCTTCAGCTCATCGAGATAAATTTCTCTCTCCTCTGCTTCCAATCCCAGATATTCCTTTGCAACATAGATCAGAGAACGTCTTGTGATGGAAGGAAGAATGCTGTCTGATTTCGGTGTTACAACCTTGCCATCCTTGGTAACGAACAGGAAGTTTGCTCCGCCCGTTTCCTCAACCTTGGTTCTGGTAGCCGCATCAAGATACATATTCTCATCATAACCCTGCTTGTGAGCATCTACAATTGCGTGCAGGCTCATTGCATAGTTAAGTCCGGCCTTGATGTGTCCTGTTCCATGCGGTGCTGCACGGTCAAAGTCGCTGACACGAATGGTAAGGGGCTTTGCGCCGCCCTTAAAATAAGGTCCTACCGGTGTAGTCAGAATTCTGAACTGGTATTCATCAGCAGGCTTTACTCCGATAACCGGATTGCTTCCGAATATATAAGGACGTATGTAAAGAGTGGCTCCGCTTCCGAAAGGAGGCACATAAGCCTCATTTGCTTTTACCACTTTCTTAACAGCTTCCACAAATCTGTCCTTAGGGAAAACAGGCATTTCAAGACGGGATGCACTCTGCTCCAGTCTCTCTGCATTTAAGTCAGGGCGAAAGGTAACGATACGTCCGTCTGATGTTGTATAAGCCTTCAATCCTTCAAAAACTGTCTGCGCATATTGTAAAACGCCTGCACATTCATTAATGACCACGTTGGCATCCTCTGTCAGAACACCGTCATCCCAGGCGCCATTCTTATAGTTGGATACATATCTGTAATCAGTCTGAATATAGCCGAATCCAAGATTGGCCCAATCAATATTTTTCTTTTCCATGATTCTCGCACTTCCTCTCTTATGTTGTACTTTCTCAATATTGATTTTTTATCATTATTATCCTTTTCCCCTAAAAAGTCAATATTTCTTCCCTGTTTTTTCGTATTTCAGAAAATGATAAGTGATATCAAAATAAACCTGTTCCTCACTGTCTGCGGTGATCTGCCACTCCGGCATCTCATCCAGATTGGGAAAATATGCATCCGCCTCATAAGCGCGGTCGATCTTCGTCACGTGGGCCACATCGCAGTAAGGAAGCATCTGCCTGTAAACGCTTTCGCCTCCGATGATATAAATATCTTCCTCATTGTATTTTTTCAGTTCCTCCAAAAGCTCTTCCGTGCTGTGAACCACAATGGCATCCTTCACTTTGAAATTTGGATTTGAAGACAGAATAATGTTGGTCCTGTTCTTTAAGGGAAGGCCCTGAGGAAATGTCTCCAGTGTCTTTCTGCCAAGGACCACCACTTTGCCTGTGGTTTCCTGCCTGAAAAATTTATGGTCTGCCGGGATGCTTACCAGCAGTTCGTTCTTGTTGCCAATGGCCCAGTTTTCGTCTACTGCTACAATTAAATTCATGATAATACCTCTTTCCAGTAATTCGCTCGCGCTTGTTTTCCTTCCTGTTTCACTCGAAAATCCATGTGCTTCGCACATGCGCAGCTGCGCTGCTTCCCGATTTTCTCGTTAAGCGATCGGGTGAAAACAAATGCTCGCTTCGCTCGCGCTTGTTTTCCTTCCGATCGCTTAGATGGCGATGGGAATGTCTGTGATCTGTTCGCCGGTCACATAGTTTTCCAGTGACACATCATTTCTTGTAAACTGATAGAAATCCTTCACATCCGGATTCAGCCGGAAGGTTGGTGCATCATACTGCTTCCTTTCTATCAGCTCCCTGATAATCGGGATATGTCTGTCATAGATATGGGCATCTGCGATCACATGTACCAGTTCCCCCACGTTCATATCACACACCTGGGCAAGCATATGCACAAGCACCGCATACTGTACCACGTTCCAGTTATTGGCTGCCAAAACGTCCTGGGAGCGCTGATTCAAAATTGCATTGAGGGTAAGCCTGTCCTCTCCCTTTTTCTGGGTCACGTTAAAGGTCATGCTGTAGGCACAGGGGTAGAGATTCATCTCATGAAGGTCCTGATGCACATAAATATTTGTCATAATCCGTCTGCTGAAGGGATTGTTCTTAAGGTCATAGATCACCCGGTCCACCTGATCCATCATTCCCTCTTTATACTGATGCTTCACAGAAAGCTGATAGCCGTAAGCCTTACCGATGGAGCCATCCTCATCTGCCCATTCATCCCAGATGTGGCTGTGCAGATCATGAATATTGTTGGATTTCTGCTGCCAGATCCAGAGCATTTCATCCGTTGCACTCTTAAGGGCCGTCCGCCTTAAGGTCATAATCGGGAATTCCTTAGAAAGGTCGTACCGGTTCACTACACCGAATTTCTTGATGGTGTACGCCGGCGTACCGTCCGGCCAGTGGGGCCGCACCTTCTCTCCCTCTGTGCTGGTGCCATTCTCAAGAATATCCCTGCACATATTCACAAATATCTGATCTGCCATACTCATATCTGATGTTTCCTCACATTTCTATTTCTTTTTTCCATGAAAGAATTGCCTGAGGCACTCCTTCTTACGGCTCCCATTTATCACAGAGGGAATTGATCTGATCCGCAAATTTCGCCAGATCCTTATTGGCGCCGCCTTCATTTTTACGGATCACGGCAAGCAGTCTCTGACCTGCTGCCATAAGTCTTGTAAATACATCCGAAACAGTCTTTGCCTTCTTGGCGATCGGGATCGGTGCTGCCTCATATTCCAGCTTGCCGGAAAGAAGATTAAATTCCGTACCACTGTAGGGTGCATATGCCTTGATGCCGTGTTCTACCTGCAGACATTCCGCAAAGGACTTGCAGACACTGTCCTCTCCATGTACGACAAAGACCTTTCTGGGTTTTTCTTTAAATCCTTCTACCCATTCGATCAGTCCGTCCTTATCCGCATGACCTGACAGACCTGCCATCGTCTTTATCTGGGCACGCACTTCAATGGGCTCACCGAAAAGCTTGACTTCATCCGTTCCCTCTACCAACAATCTTCCCAGCGTTCCTACCGCCTGATAGCCCACAAAAAGAATGGTACATTCCGGTCGCCAGAGATTATGTTTCAGGTGATGTCTGATACGTCCTGCCTCACACATACCCGATGCGGAGATGATTACCTTGGGCGTATTTTCAAAGTTGATTGCCTTGGATTCATCACTTGTTATGGAAAGTCTGAGATTGGGGAAAGCAATGGGATTGATTCCCTGCTTTACAAGGCTCATGGCCTCCTCATCAAAACAACTGATTTCATTCTTGTGAAAAATGCCGGTAGCTTCCACTGCCAGAGGGCTGTCCACATAGACCGGGAAATTTCCGTGCCCCTGCACCAGCTTATCTTCCTTGATCTTACGGATAAAATACAGGATCTCCTGGGTTCTTCCCACTGCAAAAGAGGGAATCACCACATTTCCGCCGCGGTCAAAGGTCTCCTGCAAAATCTGAGCAAATTCCCTTACATAGTCCGGTCTGTCTGTAGGGTGAAGTCGGTCACCATAGGTGGATTCCATGACCACATAATCCGCTTCCTCCGTCTTTGCCGGATCCTTGATCAGGGGCTGGTTTTTATTCCCGATATCACCGGAAAATACGATCTTGCGCATCTGTCCCTCTTCCGTAGCCCACACTTCTATACTGGAAGAGCCAAGCAGATGTCCCACATCCGTAAACCGCACCTGTATTCCGTCACATAAATCTATCTTTGTATCATAGGGACAGGGAACAATCCGCTTAATGGCATTTTCCGCGTCCTCCATGGTATAAACCGGTTCATGGGGTTCCACACCTGAGCTTCTTTTCGCCTTCCGGTTCTTCCACTCTGCCTCCTGCATCTGAATGTGTGCACAGTCTCTGAGCATAATACTGCAAAGATCGGCAGTGGCCTCTGTGGTCAAAATCTGTCCCCGAAAGCCCCTTGCCGAAAGCAGAGGCAGCATACCTGAGTGATCCACGTGAGCATGTGTCAAAAGTACATAATCGATCAGCGATTCCGCCACCGGAAGATCGCAATTTTCAAATGTATTAACCCCCTGCTCCATACCGTAATCCACAAGGATATGCTTTCCACAGGCATTCAAGTAATGACAGCTTCCCGTAACCTCATGGTCGGCACCAACAAATATAAGCTTCATCCCCATTACCTCCTATTACTTTCATATAACAAAGTATACCATATCTGAATATAATATAGCAAACGATTTGGAAGGCTTCCCATGTTAATTTCCTACTGTTCTTTTCTGATTCTTTGTATTGCTCTTTCTGCGGATACCTTTGCTGCCGGATTGTCCTACAGCGCTTCAAAAGTCCGTGTTCCCATAAGCTCCATGTGCATTCTCTCTCTTGTCTCAGGCTTTACTTTCACCCTGTCCCTGTCAGTGGGAGAAAAAATAACCGCATGGATTCCACCGAATGCATCCACCCTTCTTTCCTTTCTGATTCTGCTCATACTATCACTTTATAAACTGTATGATGCTCTTCCTGAACGGTTTCATCCTCCCATCCCCTTCACCACCGTTTCTTTTTCCAGCCATGTTAACAAAAAAGAACCGGAGTATCTCTCTCCTTACGAAGCTGCTGCTCTTTCCTTTGTTCTTTCCATTGACAGCATAACAGCGGGTGTCAGCCAGGGAAACTCCCCGCTTTCACCCGCCGTCGTCTTTCTTTTTTCATCCGTCATTCATTTTCTTTCCATTCTGCTCGGTACCTTTGCCGGCAGAAGACTGTCAGGTAAATTGTCATGCAATCTTTCTTTCCTTCCTGCCCTCCTGCTTTTCCTTCTCGCCCTCTCCCGGCTCTTTTAAATTGCTTTCTCCAATTTTAATAATTTTTTCGGAAAGAATCAAAAGCTCATGCACAATAAGGGGCATACAGGAAAGAATAAAAAGCATTTCCCACTCCCTTAATGACAATCTGCTGGTCCCGAAAAGCTCCACAAAATAAGGAATCTCCGTCACCAGCACCTGTAAAAACACTCCTATTCCCCATGCCAGAAGCATGTAAGGGTTATTCAGATGATTCATCTTAAGTACGGATTTATTTACATCTCTCATGCCGATGGCATGTACCAGCTGACTCATGCCAAGCACCGTAAAGGCATGGGTCTGGGCTTTGTTAAGGATCGAAGTGATCTGAAGAATCTTATTCAGATTCATAAGATTTACCGGCAGATCTCTCCTTAAAAGTTCTCCGTAGGGAACTGTCAAAAAGGCAAGCAGACTGATGATTCCGATTACCGCCCCATAGCACAGCATACAGCTTAAGCCTCCGTGGGAAAAAAGGCTGTCCTTGCTCTTTCTTGGCGGTTCCTTCATCAGGGCATCTGTGTCATTCTGATCCACTCCCAGGGCAAGTGCAGGAAGGGAATCCGTGATCAGATTTACCCACAGGATATGACTTGCTTTTAAAGGAGCAGGAAATCCAGCAAGTACCGCCGCCAGCATGGTAATAATCTCTCCGAAGTTGGAGGATAAGAGAAACAGAATCGTTTTCCTGATATTCTCATAAATTCCCCTTCCCTCTCTCATGGCCTTTTCGATGGAGGCAAAGTTGTCATCGGTAAGCACCATATCCGCTGCATTCCTGGCTACATCCGTTCCCTCCTTTCCCATGGCGATTCCCACATCTGCCGCTTTTAAGGAAGGAGCGTCATTGATGCCGTCCCCTGTCATGGCAACCACTTTTCCCTTTTTCTTCAGCGTATTGACAATCCTCACCTTATGTTCCGGCGAAACTCTTGCATACACCCGTATATCGTCCGCCTTTTTGTCAAACTCTTCCTCTGTAAGCACATCCATAGAAGTACCGGTGAGACAGCACTGTCTGTCATCCGTAATGCCCAGCTCCTTTGCAATGGCAAATGCGGTGTCCACATGATCTCCTGTGATCATTACGGTATCCACATGGGCGTTTTTGAAGCTTTCAACCGCTTCCTTCGCTTCCTCCCTGGGCGGATCGATCATGCCTACGAGTCCCAAAAAAGTCATATGATCCTCATCTGTCAGATTGCCCTTTGTTTTCATTGCCACTGCCAGCACACGGAGTGCCTCCTCCGCCATTTTGCCCACAGCATCCAGCACTTCCCTTTTTGCCTTGGAGGTAAAAGGGACTTCTTTTCCGTACATCCATGCATGAGAGCACAGGCCTGTCATTTCATCCGCGGCACCCTTACTGTAGGAAATTTCCCTTCCCTCTCTTCTGTGTACTGTGGTCATGCGTTTTCTCTCCGAGTCAAAAGCCCGCTCATCAATACGGGGATATTTCTCTTCAAGCTGATTCTTTTCATACCCATAAGAACATGCCATATCAAGAAGCGCTAATTCTGTAGGATCTCCGATCCTTTCCCCTTTGATCACGGCATCATTGCAGAGCGTACATGCCTCCAGAAAGAGAGCATGCTTACTTTTATCCAGCATTCCCTTTTCTATCATCCTGCCATCTGCATAATATTTCTGCACCGTCATCTTATTTTGGGTCAGCGTTCCCGTTTTGTCCGAGCAGACCACATTGACCGCTCCCAGAGTCTCCACCGAGGGCAGTTTTCTGACAATGGCATTTGCCTTCACCATTCTTGACACGCTTAAGGCCAGCACAATCGTTACAATAGCCGGAAGACCTTCCGGAACCGCTGCAACTGCCAGAGATATTGCAGTGAGGAGCATGTCCCCTATATCCCTTTTCTGAAATACCGCCACAATGAATAACAGCAGGCAGATCAGAACTGCCGCAGCACTGAGCACCTTCCCCAGATCGGCGAGACGCTTCTGCAGAGGGGTAAGTTCCTTTTCTCCTTCATCAATCAGGTTTGCGATCTTTCCGATTTCCGTGTTCATACCGGTGGCGGTAACAATACCTTCTCCTCTTCCATAGGTTACCGCGGTTGTCATATATGCCATATTGACACGGTCACCCAGGCTCTTTTCCGTACCGCTTAAAGGCTCCCCTGTTTTTTCCACCGGAAGAGATTCTCCGGTAAGCGCTGATTCCTCTATCTTCAAATTCACTGTCTTTACAAGACGGATATCAGCCGGCACTTGTCTTCCCGCCTCCAGAAAAACCACGTCTCCCGGAACCAGCAGACGGCTTTCTATCTCTTTTTCCTTTCCCTCTCTCTTCACCAGGGCTCTGGGACTTGAAAGCTTCTGAAGAGCCTCAATCGCTTTTCTGGCTTTTCCTTCCTGTATCACGCCGACAGTCGCATTTAGCAGGATCACTGCTCCTATGATGAACGCGTCTCCGGCTTCCTTCAAAAACAGGGATACCGCAATTGCCACCATCAGAATATAGATCAGCGGATCGCAAAGCTGCTCAAAAAAAAGTGCTGCCACGCTTTTCTTTTTTTGGTTTTTCAGACAGTTCTCCCCATATTTTTCTCTCCGTCTGCCTGCTTCCTCCTCAGACAGACCACTGCTTTCCCTTGTAGCAAGAAGCTTTTCCATCTCCGGCATGCTCTTATCTGTATACATAATAAATCCCTCCTGTACCCATAAAATTTATATGCGTGTCCGGGAGGGATTATGTATTCTGATTTTTATTCACTTGTAAGAGCCTGCGTGTAGTTATCCATATAGGTGGCGTTGCATCTCTTGCAGCGGTACAACGTGTAGCCGGGGGACGAGGTGGTCGCCGGTACTACGGTTGCCACATAATCATGTCGGTTTAAATCAAGCTCGATGGACTCCGCATAGCTGCTGCCGCAGTTGCACACAAAGGAACGAATTCCCTTTTCGGTACAGTTTGCTTCCTTGATCACATAAGAAACATACTCATGGCTGTGCGGCGTTGCCGTGGGAGATGCGCTTGGAGATGCGCTCTGTCCGGGCGATGCCGTCGCTGACGATGCGGTTGCAGACGGAGTCGCTGTGGATGACGGTGTTGCTGTGGATGATGCGCCTTGCGCAGACGGGGAAGGGCTCGCCGCCTTTACCGGTATGGGCCTTGAATCAAGCACCACGCCGCAAACACTGCAGGTTCTCTGTTCCCGCCCAAGCTTCTTTTCCGTTGCCTCCTCTGCCACTGTCCAGTCTGTTGCCACATGCCCCGGTGCCGGGATCTGCTCCGTATAAAAACTGCCACAGCTGCAGGTATACTTGCGAAGCCCCGCCAGAATACAGGTAGGTTCTCTCTCCGTACTGGCCACGTATTCATGCGTATGTTGCGGTTCCTTTGTCGCTTCCGACTGATAAGGAATTACCTCCTGTGCTATGATCTCATCACAGTAGATACAGCGCTTTACTCTAAGTCCATCTCTGTCGGCCGTAGCTTCTCTTACCACTTCCCACTCCTCATCTGCCACATGACCGGTGGAAAGCACATCCACATAGTAAGTATCCCCGCATTCCTCACAGGTATATCTAAGGCGTCCCGCCTGATAGCAGGTTGCCTTCTGATCTACAGATTCTTTATAGTCATGGGTATGACCGGCAAGATTCACAGGCTCTACATCCTTTTCCTCTCCATCCGAATCATCAGATTCCGGTGTTGCAGAAGGCACCGATGCTTCCTCCGGCTCCTCCATCGTTTCTTCTTTTGTGATGGCCGTCTGTGTGTTTCTTCCCCCTGCGCCGGATAAGGTATACCCGATCACACCTATGGTGGTAAGACAGGCAATCACCGCCAGAACACCCAAAATACCCGTCAGTATTTTCATCAAATTTCCCATAATGTATCTCCAATATTTTTACTGCTCAGTTACTTCCTGTTTTTCATTATAACAAAAAAGCCCAGTAAATACTAGGCTTTTCGCATTTCACTAAGTGGTTTGATTTCAATTCCCTCTTTTATCAGGGCTTCTCTTATTTTTTCCACAAACTTTAAAGCTTTTTCCCCGTCTCCATGGACACACACGCTGTCCGCCTTTATGGGAATATCTTTGCCGGTGACGGCTTTTACCTTTCCTTCCTTGATCATCCGTATGACTCGGCTCACCGCTTCCTCCTCATCCTCGATCATGGCCCCCTCCTTGCTTCTTGCCACAAGAGAACCGTCCTCCTCATAGGCCCTGTCCGCAAACACTTCTCTGGCAAACGGAAGTCCAAGGCTGTTCGCTGCCTCCTCCATCCTGCTGCCGGATTGTCCGAGCACGATCAGATTTTCATCTACCGCCCTGATCCCCTCACAGATTGCCATGGCAAGCTTCTCGTCCTTTCCGGCCATATTGTAAAGCGCGCCATGAGGCTTTACATGCTGCAGCTTTTTCCCTTTTGCCTTGACAAAAGCAGACAGTGCTCCGATCTGATAAATGATCAGTGCCTTTACTTCGGCAGGTGAAAGCTTCATCTCTCTCCTTCCAAAGCCCTGCAGATCAGGAAAGCCCGGATGGGCTCCCATTCCGATCCCGTTTGCTGCCGCAAGAGCGGTGGTTTTTTCCATCACCAGAGGATCTGATGCATGGAACCCGCAGGCAATATTGGCAGACGAAATCAACGGTATGATCTTCTCATCCATCCCAATCTTATAGGCGCCAAAGCTTTCTCCCAGATCACAGTTCAAATCCCCCTGATACATATATAGTTCCTCCTGATATTGTTACTCTTTGCATCCTGTTTCCACTCTTAATTTTTCAGTTCTGTATTTTTTACATCCGTGATCAGCATATGTCCCGGTGCATGCGTGATACAGAAAGAGGGTTTCACATTCATAACCACCGACTGGGGTGTTACACCGCAGCACCAGAACACCGGAACCTCTCCCGGATTCACAGTAACCGCATCCCCAAAGTCCGGCTTTGCAATGTCTTTAATTCCGATCACGGAAGGGTCTCCGATATGGATCGGCGTTCCATGTACTCTTGGCATCTGCTCTGTCACCGTCACTGCTTTCACCAGCTGGTGATAAGGAATAGGTCTCATACTGACCACCATCTTGCCGCTGAAAACTCCGGCGGGTTCACATTCGATATTGGTGATATACATGGGAACATTGCATCCTTCCGTGATATGCCGTACTTCGATTCCGGCATCGATCAATTCCGATTCAAAAGAGAAACTGCATCCGATCAGAAAACTCACAAGGTCCCCTCGCCAGAAACGTTCCACATTGGTATATTCTCCCGTCATCACGCCGTTTTCGTAAACGCGGTATTGGGGAATCTCCGAGGCAATATCTGCTCCCGGTGCTATCTTTCGAAGGAAGCGGTCTCCTTCTTCCGTCACCTCAAGAACCGGGCAGGACTTGGGATTTCTCTGTGTAAACAAAAGGAAATCATAGGCATACTCCTTAGGGAGTACCACCAGATTCGCCTGGGCATAACCCGGACACATGCCTGAAGTGGGACAAGTAATCTTCTCTTTCCTGATCAGCTGCCGTACTTCCTTCGGCTTAAGGATGCCCTGCTCCGACAATTCCTGTGCCGTAATGCTTTTTGCCGTCTCCATATTTATAGCCATCTGTTCATTCTCCTTTCCAGCTTCTTAAGTTCTTTTCTCTCTATCCGCAGTGCACTCTGAGCTTCTTCTACAGATACCTGTGCAAACCGGATTTTATTCCCGGGCCCTGCCTGGGCAAGAAGCGGCAGATCTGCACTGATCACCGCACCAAGCTTTGCATAGCCTCCGGTGGTCTGCCTGTCTGCCATCAGGATGATTGGTTTTCCGTTTGCCGGTATCTGAATGGCTCCCGGAACGGTTGCATCCGATATGATATCCACTGTTTTCCTGCAGGTGACAGGTTCTCCCTCCAGACGATAGCCCATTCTGTCCGAATCCTGCAAAATCGTATAAGGCGTAGAAAAGAAGGCATTGATTCCTTCCCCTGTAAAATAGTCCTTCTGAAAGCCGAGAACCACCCTTATGTTCCATTCCTTTTTCTGATAATCAAAGGGCACTATCCTTCTTCTCTCCAAATGAGAAAGCTTTAATGCCGGCCTGGCAAAAGCAATCTCATCACCTGCTTCCAGCTTTCTTCCGTTAAGACCACCCATTTTGATCTTTAACCCTGTGGATTTGCTTCCCATCACCTCAGGCACGTCAAGTCCTCCGGCAAAAGCAAGGTATGCTCTCACGCCGCTTTGGGCAAATCCCAGCTTAAGAATACTCCCCTTTTTTGCTTTGAAAACCCGGCAGCCTTCAATCGGTGTGCCATCCAGTGTTGCCCCCATATCAGCTCCCGTAATCACAAAATAATTTTCCTCCGTAAACTCCACTTCCGGACCAAGAAGTGTTGCCTCCAGCATTGCCTCATTTTCTTTATTTCCGAGAAGCGCATTGGCAATATGGAAGGATTTCTCATCCATCACTCCACAGGGACCAAAACCTGTCTGTTGGGCACCATATCTTCCCCTATCCTGAATGGTAGTCAGTGCGCCTCCGTTTTTGATCTTTATTCCATCCATCCTGCATTTCCTCCGTCAGCTTTCTGTCACTTCACATCGGTAACTGCCGGTGTCGCATTGTTTCCGGATTTCCCGGTATTCCTCTTCCCCTATGGAAACAAAACGGATATAGTCTCCTGCCCGGTAGAAGATTGGATCCTTTCGCCGCTCATCATAGATCCTGACAGGTGTCTTTCCGATGAGCTGCCAGCCTCCGGGTGAATCCAGTGGATAAATACCGGTCTGGCTTCCTCCGATTCCCACACTGCCGGCCTCAATTTTAGTACGCGGCGAGGCAAGTCGCGGCGTTTCCAGCCTTTCATCCATTCCTCCTAAATAAGGAAAGCCCGGCAAAAACCCGAGCATATAAATCAAGTAATCTCTTCCGCTGTGCAATTTAATAATGCTTTCTCTGTCAAGTCCCGTATGTGCCATGACTGTACCCATGTCAGGGGCAAAAGGTTCCTCATAACAGACAGGGATCGTAAAGATGCGTTTCTTTTCCGCAGAAGTAACCTCCAGATTTTCCATGATTCTCTGTAAAGACCTGCAAAGCTTGCCATAAGAAACGATAAGCGGATCATAAAAGACCGTAACAGAGCGAAAGGTAGGAACATACTCCAAAACGCCTTTGATGTTTTCCCTCACAAGAGCCCCCGCAAATGCCGCCACCTTTCTGTTGATATCCGGGCTGATCTTATCTGCAAACTCAACCGTTACAGCGCTGTCTCCCGCTGTCATGATGCTGATTTCTTCCACACTGCTACCTCCTTTTCACGCTCCTCAAAAAATCCCTTTTCCAGCGTGACATCAAACCACTTCTGCACATCATAACCTATGGCATAGGCTGTAGTCTCTCTCATCATGGACACGATCCGGCAATTCATGCTCACATCAAAGCCATCGATTCCGGGAAGAAGCGATCCTGTCATATCCACCATGCCGCTTCTTGCACACTCCCGCAAAACCCGCTCTTCCATATCCTCATCATGCATGATACCGATATCCTTTTTCAGATAGGCGATCGCACAGATCAGTGCATATACACCCCAGTCAGAAACGGTTGCCGTGATCAGATAGTCAGCCGATGTTCTTGCCAGAATTCCGCCTTTACACTCACAATTGCATTTTCCCTTTCCCGCATAAGGAATGTACCTGATAATATGAGGTCCGATCGCACCCATGCCAATCTCATTGCCAAGATCACCGATTGCAAAGGTGGGAATCTTCTTTTCCTTAACCGCATCAAAAAGACCGTCCATTTTTGCTTCCAGCTCCGTCATATTGAGACCTGTGGCATTGTGATACTCTCCCTTTTCGTTTGCACCGGGTGCTTCCGTTGAGATCAACACTTTAGGCTCTCCATAGGAAAAGAGTTCTTTGACCAGTCCTTTTACCTCTGCGGGATTCTTTGTGAACGGGAAAACACCAATGGACTGCGGCATCTCAAGTGCCATAGGAATCTCCTCATATAGGTGCATTCCCACGAAGGGTGCACAGTTTTTCACCGCCACTTTATTTTCTTCCGGGCAAACAATAATCGGTTTTACATCAAAGGCTTTGATCAAAGCTCTTGCCAGCAGAATTGCTCCCACAATGCCGTCTGTCTCCGGACATTTATGAGGTCTTAAAATAAAGCCTGTCATAATATAAACAATATCTCCGGAACTTAAAAGCTTCGTAAGTGCTTTTGCGCTATGCATGGCAACCGGTTCTCCCGCATAAGCTCTTGATCCCTCGTATAGGATTCTGCACACGCCATAACCTCTAGGATCCAGATTCATCAGTTGATCCAGATTGGTTCCTACATTCCACATAGCAAGTTCTTCTCGTGTCATTTTTCCCTCCTGTGCTTCTGCCAAGCTTTCCCTTAGTGCTTTCCGCTTTCACAAATAAAGGCGTCACGTCCTCCCGGGACATAACGCCTTCGTTATTGCAACTTCACAATCTCATTCTCTATTCGTTTATGCCACAGTATGCCTTCAATTCATCCCATGCTGCCTTCTGCAGCGCTTTAAATGCAGGATCCGCTTTGCCGCCAACAGGAATACCATCAACAGATACAATCCTGTTGCAGAGCGTACCGGAACTGGAAATAATCACTTCATCCGCATTCATCAGCTCTGTCACAGAGAATTCTTTCTCAACAGTAGTAAGCCCTACGCTCTCAGCCAACACGCACAGATGGCGCTTGGCTGCAACACCCGGCAGAATCTTGTCATCAAAAGGATGGATCACATATTTATCCCCAACGATCATGGACACATTGCTGTGCCCCATCTCTGTCACAATATTTCCTCTGTGGAAGATCAGTTCATCTGCACCTGCCTCCTCAGCCTTTGTCACCTCCAGCACATTGGGTAACAGATTTAATGTCTTAATATTGCAATACAAGAAACGCTTGTCCTCTGCTGTTACCACCTTATAGGTTTTCTCCGGCGGTGTCAGACCTGCCGGCTCAAGAAAAATCATCAGATTGGATTTCATATCAGGTGTAAAAGCATGATTTCTTCTTCCGGTTCCTCGGGAACACTGCATATAAAGAAAACCTGTATCGCCGTCATACATATCTGCCACCTGATAAAGGATTTCTGCCATCTTATCCCGATCGCAGGGAGGATTAATCCTTAAAAGTCTCATGCTGTTGTAAAACCGGTCCAGATGATCTTCCAAAAATAAAATTTTGTTGTTTACCAGATAGGTGGCATCATAACATCCGTCGCCAAAATAAAATGCCCTGTCCAAAATAGGTGCTTTGATCTCCTCCGGTAAACCAAAGGTTCCGTTATAGTATCCAACCGCTTCCATTTCAATATCTCCTCCTTAATATGTTATATTTCATAAGCAAAAATTATCTATGAAATATAAAAAGCGCTTCTTATTGATATCCATCAATAGAAACGCTTTTGTTTCAAATCTGTTATTGTTGTTTTCAACAAAAGAAGTATACAATAATACAATACGAATGTCAATTATTTTTTTACTGTTTATCAGAATATTTTTTATATGCCATTTTTCTTTTCCTCTGTCATAATCCGAATGATCTCCTTATCCGTTTCACGCATGCCGTCTGCGCCAAGCCTCCCGATATTGTGAATGGTGTTCTCCACACCCTTCGATACAATGCCATCGCCTCCCCGAAACTGCTGGCCATGACAATACATTTCATATCCCATGATACCTGCCTCCAGCGCCACAGCTATTTTGGCAGCACAGGAGGGCTTTGCCCCGTCACATACCATTCCCGAAGCAATGGCAATGGCGTTAACGAGAGTATGCGTAACAGTTTTCAAATCCCCACCGCACAGATAGGCAATGCCGCATCCTGCCGCAGTTCCTGCGCTCACTGCTCCGCAGTACGCAGACAGACATCCGATGCCGCGCTTTTGGTGAATGGCGATCAGATTGCTGAGTACCAGCGCTCTGTATAATTGATCGCGGCTACACTTTTTCTCCTTTGCATATACAATGAGCGGAACGCTTACCGTAATTCCCTGATTCCCGCTGCCGGAGTTTACCACCACCGGAAGCTCACAGCCACTCATCCTGGCATCCGAGCCTGCTGCCGCCATCGCCTTTGCCCGCTGACGCACATCCTGTTCATGTCCTTCCATTAGAACTTTACCGATATTGGCACCCCAGCTATTCTTCATTCCTTCTTCGGAAATTGCAAAGTTATAAGCGATCTGTCTTTCGATCACCTCCTGTACATCAGAGAGCTTAACTGTGTTTGCAAAGTCATAAATTGCTTCCACCGTAAGGCTTTCTTCCTTAAGTTTATTTTCACTGACCTCTTCTTTTATTAAGGGTTTGTCCAAAAGGACAGTTCCATTTTTCTCGATCCTGACAATGTTGGTATGGGTATGGGCAATGCGGACAGCAGCACTGTCATTTCCACTGTACATAGAAATAATAATGTCAAGCAGTTCTCCCTGCTCTGCCGGCATGATATGAATCGGTGTTTTTTTCAAGAAATCCGCTATCTGCGATTTCTGTTCCTCTGATACCTCAGAGATAACCTCCAGTTCCCGCTTTGCATTTCCTGCAATAATTCCGGCAGCGGCTGCAGCTGCGATTCCCTTCATTCCGCCGGTATTTGGAACAATCACGCTTTTTACATTTTTGATGATATTTCCGCTTACCGATATCTCTATCTTTTCCGGCATCTTCCCAAGAACTTCCCGCGCCTTTGCCCCACAGTAAGCCACCGCAATCGGTTCCGTACATCCCATAGCCGGTCTTAACTCTTCCTTCAGTACTTCCACAAAATAGGTATATTGAGGATTTTGCCTGTCCATATCATTCATTCCTCCCTGCTGCTATCTTATCAGGCTATTTACGATCATGCCCAGGACAATGATAGCTATTCCCACAAATCCGGTCACCGACGGTATGGAATCTCCAAGGAACAAAATCCCGCCAATCAGCGTAAACAACACTTCTCCCGATTGGGTTGCCTCCACAACAGCGAGCTGCTTCGGATTACTTTTTACCAGATTCGTTGCTTCAAAAAACAACAATGTTGCTATCACTCCTGAAAAAACAGCCACAACAACTGACTGTATAATCTGTCCTGTTCCCGGAAAACCATGTATTGCCAAAGCATATCCACCACAGATAATCCAAAACGGCATACTACAGAGTGTCATTCCAAAAACTCTCTGCAGAGTTGTAAAATCAGCCGGCAAATGCTGAAGCATTTTGCGGTTTCCCAAAGGATAGGAAAAACCTGCGATGATAATCAGTATTAATGCGGTAAGCATGCCTTCCGTTTTCATGCTCTGCACGTGTGAAAGCTGCAAAAGAAAGATTCCGAAAAGAATCATAACGGAGCACAATAAATTTTTAACGGGAATTTTCTTTCCAAACAGTGGTGTCAAGAGAACACCGGCAACGATTGTAATCTGCCAGGTAGCCGCCACAAACCACGATTCTCCATAGATGGATGCCATGGTAAGTGGCATGTAAAAAAATCCAAATCCTACTGTACTCCAGAGCAGCCAGGGAACCGGCTGTTTTCTGATTGATGTGATAACCGTCTTTACTTCACCTTTTACTTGGACAATACACCACAACACAGGCAGCATAAACAGATACCGTAAGACGGCACTCCAAAGAAAGTATCCTCCACCCAGGTTCATGCTTCTGTTAAATATGAAAGTAAATGCAAAAAAAGCGGAAGCCAACAATCCGTAAAATAACGCCTTTTTCATGAATCATTCCGTCTCCAATCTCAATACAGCCGAGTCTGCTTTCCATCGCCATCTCCGGCAAAGGAACCGGCTCTATTTTTAATTGTAGTTTATTCCACGGAAAAGTACAGTTTACAAGGGACTACACAGGGTAACGGTCTGACGGGAGGATTAC
>CAMEIH010000057.1 GCA_945917985.1 uncultured Clostridium sp.
ATGGATGGCTCTATCACAGAATACGTATGTGTATATGGAAACAATGGAAGAAGCCGAAAACGAAGGTGCGCAACCTAATAAAGCTGGGAGTACCGGAAGATTTGGCTTGGCAGGCAGGAAACAGCCGCCGAGGGCATTGGTTTACGACACATACAGGCGCCGTAAATATGGCAATGACAAAAGAAAGACTGATAAGCAGTGGCTTTTATGATTTAGCCACAGCCTATCAGTCCGTGCACGACAACTATTGAAACCGCCGTGTACCGAACGGTACGCACGGTGGTGTGAGAGGACGGGAGCTAATCACTCCCTCCTACTCGATTGGAGATATAATTTATGAGAAATCCTTTAAATTACCAAATGACGGAGTATGATTGCGGTCCCACTTCCATGGCGAATGCCATCAGCTTTCTGTTTAAACGAGAAGAAATTTCACCGGATATTCCGAAATACATTATGCAATACTG
The DNA here is from genome assembly GCA_945917985.1 of uncultured Clostridium sp. GTDB lineage: Bacteria > Bacillota > Clostridia > Lachnospirales > Lachnospiraceae > Suilimivivens. The sequence continues at coordinate 468 of CAMEIH010000057.1, forward strand.
CATGGATGCCTATAATAGCAAGGGAGAAGCCTATAAGAGCGGCACCACCTGCTATGCCATGGATTTTCTGGCAAGCTGGCTGAATCATTTCGGGAAAATGAGGAAATTTCCCATTCACTGTGAGATGATCAAAGGGGAGGAGGTCTATATCGGACAAAATTCCAGAATTGTCTCCTGTCTTCAGCAGAAAGGAGCAGTGGTGGCAAAGGTCATGCTTGGGTGCGGTCATTATGTGCTTCTCACCGGTATGGAGGGTGAATATATTGATCTTTTTGACCCTTATTTTCGCCAGAAGCCATTTCATCAGGATGGGGTCACGATGATATGGGATGAGCCCAAAAAGCGTAATCGCCGGGTGCATAAGGATCTATTAAACAGCACCGGAAAGGGACTATATGCGTTCAGCAGTATCGACTGGAGAGAAAGTGTACTGATTTACAACTGCAATACCAGACAGACCATGGACCAAATCGAGTACTTTATTTAGGAGAAAGGTGATGTTAAATCAATTTTCAAGAACAGAATTACTGATAGGGAAAGAGGCTTTGGAGCGCCTTTCTAAAGCACATGTCGCTGTTTTCGGGATAGGCGGTGTTGGCGGATATGTGGTGGAAGCCCTGGTACGGAGCGGTATCGGAGCCTATGATCTGATCGATGATGACAAGGTGTGCTTAACAAACTTAAACCGTCAGATCATTGCCACAAGAGATACCATAGGACGACATAAGGTGGAGGTCATGAGAGAGAGAATTCTTTCCATCAATCCGGATGCGGAAGTGACGACACACCGGTGTTTTTATCTTCCCGAAAACGCGCAGGATTTTGATTTTTCATCCTATGATTATGTGGTGGATGCCGTGGACACAGTGACAGCCAAGCTTGAAATAGTGATGCGGGCGAAGGAGAGTAATATTCCTGTTATCAGCTGCATGGGTGTGGGCAATAAGCTAAATCCTACACAGCTTGAAATTGCAGATATCTACAAGACAAGTGTCTGTCCCCTTGCCAAGGTGATGCGAAGGGAACTGCGAAAGCGCGGAGTGGATAAACTGAAGGTTTTGTATTCTAAAGAAGAACCCATCACTCCATTGGACGATTCCGAAGATACCTGCAGGGAACATTGCGTCTGTCCTCCGGGAACAACACGTAAATGTACGCAAAGAAGAGCCATTCCGGGAAGCATTTCATTTGTACCCTCTGCTGCGGGACTGATCATTGCGTCGGAAGTGGTGAAGGATCTTGCAGGAATCAATAGATAGATAAGGACGAAAACAATGGACAGAAAAACAATAGAAGATCTGGAACGGGACGTCAGGGACAAGCTGGTAATAGACATCAGAAGTAAAGAGGATTTTGATAAGGAAACGTACCCCGGTGCCATCAATATTCATTGGGAAGAATTTCGCGATCATCTTGATCAGGTGCCAAAGGACAGACCGGTATACCTGATCTGTTATACGGGACAGAGGAGTGATGAGATCGCAGGGGAGCTTTCGGAGGAAGGATATGAGATCTACAGTATTGAAGAGGGCTTTCGCGCTTATCTTCGCATGAAGCTTCACAGTCTCCTGCAAAAGGAGGATGTGATGGCGGACAGATGTAAGGATGTGGAGCGCAGCATAGTAAAAAAGTTCCGCAAGGAAATCTGGCGTAAGTTTACCAAAGCGATCAACGAGTACGAACTGATTCAGGATGGGGACAAGATCGCGGTCTGTATTTCCGGGGGAAAGGATTCCATGCTGATGGCCAAGCTTTTTCAGGAACTGGAACGTCACGGAAGAAAAAATTTTGAGGTCGTATATCTGGTGATGAACCCTGGCTACAACGAGCTCAACTACCAGACGATTTTAAATAATGCAAAGCTTCTTGAAGTACCCATCACCATATTTAAAACAGAGATTTTTGACACGGTTGCCGATATTACCGATTCCCCCTGCTATCTGTGTGCCAGAATGCGGCGGGGATATCTGTACAGCAAAGCAAAAGAGCTGGGTTGCAACAAGATTGCGCTGGGTCATCATTTCGATGATGTGATCGAGACCATTCTCATGGGGATGCTGTACGGAGGGCAGGTACAGACCATGATGCCGAAGCTTCACAGCACCAATTTCGAGGGAATGGAACTGATCCGTCCGCTGTATCTGATTCGTGAGGAGGACATCATCAAGTGGATGCATTACAATGAGCTCCACTTTATCCAGTGTGCCTGCCGTTTTACGGAGAGCTGTGCTTCCTGCGGCGGTACGGAAAAGGGGTCCAAGCGGGCAGAGATCAAGGAACTGATACGGGAACTTAAGCAGAGAAGTCCCCATATTGAGAAAAACATTTTCAGGAGCGTGGAGAATGTAAACTTAAGTACCGTGATCGCCTACAAGGAAAAAGGTGTGAAGCATCACTTTCTGGACGCCTACGATGAAACGGCAGGAACAGAGGAAGACTGAAACAGACAGTAGAATACAAAGACCGCCGCGGATAAACGCAGCGGTCTTTTTTTGCATCTTACCGCGTGAAAAGTGCAGCCTGCACCAAATTCCTTGCTTTTGTCATCAAAAAAATATATAGTTGGTTCAAAGAGATGGTTCAAAAAAAACGGGAGAGCCGGGAAGACCGGAATGGAAGAGAACATGAAAATTACACTGCAGAAGATCAGCGATGGCAACGAGGAAGTCATTATTAAATACAGGCAGATGACAAAGCAGATTGACGGGATTGTGAAATATCTGGAAGGACAGGACGAAAAGCTGCTTGGAAATAAGGATGGGGAACAGGTGCTTGTCAGTGTGAATAAGGTCATCTATCTGGAGAGCGTGGATGGTATTACCTGGTTTTATACAAAGGAGGAAGCATACCGCTGCGAACTGACGCTTGCCATGTGGGAGATGATGTATGTGAAAGACGGCTTCTTTCGCTGCAGCAAATCCATGATCATCAATATTTATCATATCCGGCGTCTGAAAAGCCTGCCCGGAAAGAGAATCGATGCCACCATGGATAATGGTGAGCATGTCATTATTTCAAGACATTATTCGGGAGAGCTGAGAAGTATACTTAGGAGGGATGTGTAAATGAAAAGATTCAGGAAATATTTGTCTTATGAGATTGCTATTGATATTAAGACCTGCATTTATTTCTTTATGATCCTGTTTTACTATTTTACATGGCAGATCATTCGGGGAAGCTTAACGGCAGATATCGTTCTTATGGTGGAAATGCTTGCAGCAGCCTATGTCATGGGATACATTCAGATGTATCTCCTCGGAAACTTTGACGAGGCGGAAAAGCTGGGGAAAGGAGAGTGGCTCAAAATTGTGCTGGGATCATTGACTTATGCGGTCGCGAGCTATGCACTTACCTGGTTTGCAAGAAATCTCATAGCCACAGTTTTATTCTTTTTGTATATGGTACTTTGCTATGGCTGCATTTTTCTTACCTATAAAATAAAGCGTGATATTGATACGACACAGTTGAACAGAGAGCTGGAGCAGTTTAAAAAGGGAAAGGAGAGTGACGCAGAATGAAAAATCAGAAATCTGCCATATCGATTCAGAATCTGACGAAATATTACGGAAAGCATAAAGCGGTTGACGGCTTATCGCTAAACGTGGAAAGAGGTGACATTTTCGGGTTCCTTGGGCCCAACGGAGCCGGCAAATCCACGACAATAAGAAGTCTTCTGGGCCTCATTGCTTTTCAGGAAGGGGAAGCCGAAATCCTGGGGATGGACGTAAAAACCCATCATCGGGAAATTTTGGGCAAAATCGGATATATGCCCTCAGAGGCCATGTTTTATCCTTCCATGAAAGTGAAGGAGGTGATCCGTTTTGCCGCAGATATGAGAAAACTGGATTGCACCGCGGAAGCGCAGATGCTCTGTGAACGCCTTCAGGTAGACCAGAATAAGAGGATAGAGGAGCTTTCTCTGGGGAACAGAAAGAAAGTGAGCATTGTCTGTGCCATGCAGCATAAGCCGGAGCTGTTTATCTTCGACGAGCCAACAAGCGGTCTGGATCCTCTGATGCAGGCGGAATTTTTTAAGCTGATCATGGAATACAACAAGCAGGGTACCACCTGTTTTCTTTCATCACACGTGTTATCTGAGATTAAGAAATATTGTAAACATGCAGCCATTATCCGGGAGGGAAAGCTGATCTGCACCGACACCGTGGAAAATCTCACAAGGACTAACACAAAGAGGATACGGATGATCCGTGACGGAAAAGAGGAGGACTTCGTTTTCAAAGGGGATCTGAATCAGCTGTTTGCAGGCTTTGCAGGACATAATATTGAGGATATTGTGATCGAGGAACCGGAGCTTGATGAAATCTTTATGCATTATTACGAGGAGGAAGCAAAATGACTGTCTTAAAACATGAAATGAAAATAAACGCAAAAAGTCTTCTCATCTGGACATTGTGTGTGGGGCTGTCCTGCTTTGGCTGTATCCTTCTGTACACCAGCATGGAAGATTCCATCAAAGGGATGGCAGATTCCTTTTCCGACATGGGTGTCATGTCACAGGCCCTTGGCATGGATAAGATGAGCCTTGCTACGCTCTCGGGATATTATGCAACGGAGATCGCCATGATGCATAATCTTCTGGGTGCCATGTTTGCAGCTATATTGGGTACAGGGCTTCTGTCAAAGGAAGAGGCAGGGCATACCTCGGAGTTTTTAAATACCTTTCCGGTCAGTCGGAAAAGTATTGTGCTTCAAAAATATCAGTCGTTATTATATAATATATTGATCTTTAATCTGGTCTGCACGGCAATGTATCTTTTTGGATTTTTCATGATGGGAGAAGAGATAGACGGGAAAGCCATGGCTCTTTATCATTTCGCCTCATTCTTCATGCAGGTGGAGGTGGGCACAATCTGTTTTATGATATCCGCCTTTGCCAAAAGAAATCTGCTTGGTGCGGGACTGGGTATCGCAGTGCTGTTTTTTGCTTCTGATATGATGTGCCGTGTGGTCCCTGCCATTGAAGATCTGAAATATGTGACGCCTTTTTACTTTGCCAATGCGTCGGACATCTTTACGGAAGAAAAGCTTCCGGGCAGTATGCTGGCAGTGGGAGCGGTTGTGACGGTATGTGCATTTCTGATAGCGCTGTATCGTTACAATAAAAAGGATCTGGCACAATGATGGTATCTGCTTGCAGGGGAGGAAAAGGAATGGTATTCTTATTTTAGTAATCGCTGACAGAGAGGAAATGCCATGTCCCTGCAATTTTATTTTGGACCTTCGGGTTCCGGAAAAAGCAGAAAACTACATACCGATATGCTGGAATGGGCAGCAAGGGAGCCGGAGAGAAACTTCCTTTTTCTTGTTCCGGACCAGTTTACCATGCAGACCCAGTTTGATCTTGTGAATGCCAGTAAAAATAAGGGGATCATGAATATTGACGTCCTAAGCTTCGGGCGTCTCTCCCACAGGATATTTGAGGAGACCGGCTTTGGCACAAAGCCGGTACTTGATGATACGGGCAAAAGTCTGGTGCTGCGTAAGGTGGCAGAGGATGTAAAGGATACTTTGCCGGTCATAGGGCCTAATCTTCACAAGCTTGGCTATATTCATGAAGTGAAGTCAGCCCTCTCGGAGTTTATGCAGTATGGAATTGCCCCGGATCAGGTCAGTGAACTGGCAGATTATGCCAAGGGAAGAGGTACCCTGCATTACAAGCTTAAGGATCTTCAGACGCTTTATCACGGCTTTCAGGCTTATATCAGAGATCGCTTTGTCACCACAGAGGAGACGCTGGAGCTTCTGACAAGAGCGGTGGAAAGATCTGCGATCATAAAAAACAGTGTTGTGGTCTTTGATGGTTTTACCGGCTTTACTCCCATACAGAATCGGCTGATTCAGAGACTTATGGAGTTGACTGAAAGAGTCATCATTTCCATAACTATAGATATTCATGAAAATCCGTTTCAGATGACGGGGGATCAGGAACTGTTTCATCTGAGCAAAAAGACAGTGAAAGATCTCTGTCGTCTGGCAGAAGAAGCGGGTGTGGAAAGAACGGATGATATTTATCTAAAAGAAGAACCTCTATACCGTTTTAGGGAAAATCCACAGCTGGCTCATCTGGAAAAGCATCTGTTCCGCTATCCCTTAAAGCCTTATGAAAAAAAAGAGAACCATATCCGCATTATGGAGGCATTAAGCCCGTCGGAAGAGGCAAGGCAGGTCTGTATGCAGATCCGGGAGCTGGTTTTGTCGGAAGGCTACAGCTATCGTGACATTGCAGTGGTAGTGGGAGATATGGAAACCTATGGAGATTACCTGGAAAGGGAAGGCTTAAGATATGAGATTCCCATGTTTATGGACAGAACAAGAGGGCTGCTTTTGAACCCCTTTATTGAACTGATCAGAAGCAGTCTGAAGATCTGCCTTACGGATTTTTCCTATGAAGCTGTCTTCCACTATCTGCGAAGCGGTCTTGCGGACTTTGAAAACGAAGAGATCGACAAGCTGGAAAACTATGTGCTTGCCCTCGGAATCAGGGGAAAGAAGAAATGGAGTCAGGCATTTACCAGAAAACCCAAAGCAGCTGATGAAGAAAAACAACTGTTATTGCTGGAACAGCTGAATCAGACAAGAGAAAAACTGATGGATCAGCTGGAGCCCTTGCTGTTAAAAAGCAAAACGGCCGGGGAATACGTGAGAGTTCTGTATGATTTTATCACAAAGGCCGGGATACAGGAAAAGCTGGCAGCATATGAGAATTATTTTAAGAGCATGCAGATGATGGACAAGGCCAAAGAGTATGCCCAGGTTTACCGGCTGGTGATGGAGCTTTTTGAACAGATTGACGGACTTTTGTCTGAGGAGCCTATCTCTATCCAGGAGTTTGCGGATATTCTGGATGCGGGCTTTGCGGAGATTGAGATCGGGATCATTCCCGGCGGTGTGGACAGAATCATGGTCGGTGATATGGAGAGAACCAGACTGAAGCAGGTAAAAGTTCTGTTTTTCCTCGGCGTTAACGACGGAAATATTCCCGGGAACAATGCAAAGGGAGGTATCATTTCCGATATCGATCGGGAATTTTTGCAGGAGTCCGGGGTAGAGCTTGCACCTACACCAAGGCAGCAGATGTATATTCAGAGACTGTATCTTTACATGAATCTGACCAAGCCTTCTGACAGGCTATATCTTTCTTATGCAAGAGTGAGCAGTGAAGGGAAAAGTATCCGGCCGTCCTATCTGATCGATATGGTCAGACGCCTTTATCCGGATATAACAGTGGAAAGACCGGACATGGAGAAGCATCCGGTCACACAGATTGCCGGCTATCTTGACGGACTGCCTTATCTTGCCGGGGCGCTTCGTGACTATGCTGCCGGAAATCAGGATAGCCTGAAAGCACAGGAGGTATCTGCCCTTCTTTCTCTCTATGACAGGAATGAGGAATATGGGGCGCTTGCAGAAAAAATGGAGGAAGCCGCATTTATGCAGTACCGGCATTCTCCCTTAAGCCATGTGGTGGCAAAAGCAATCTACGGCAGTATGCTGGAAAACAGTGTGAGCCGCCTGGAACAGTACGCGTCATGTGCCTACGCTCATTTTCTGCAGTATGGCCTTAAGCTTCAGGAGAGAGAGGAGTACAGTTTCGAGCAGGTGGATCTGGGAAATCTCTATCACACAGTGCTGGAACTGTTTGCAGATAAGCTTGGGGATAACGGATTCACCTGGTTTGATTTCCCGGAGGAAGAGGGGGACAGGCTCCTGAAAGAAGCATTGGAAATATGTGCCGGAGCTTACGGAGAGACAATCCTTTACAGTAACGCTCGTTATGAATATATGATAGACCGGATCTACCGCATTTTGAAAAGGACTATAAGGACTTTAAAATCCCAACTTCAGGGCGGCTCCTTTACGCCGGCCCATTTTGAGATGTCCTTTTCGAAGGTGGAGGATCTGGAAACAGTGAATATTGCCCTCACGGAAAAGGAAAAAATGAAGCTCCGGGGAAGAATTGACAGAATTGATACCTGTGAGGACGAAGACCATGTGTATGTGAAAATCATCGATTATAAGTCCGGCAATAAGAAATTTGACCTGGCAGCCCTGTATTATGGACTGCAGCTACAGCTTGTGGTCTATATGAATGTTGCTTCCGAAATCGAGAAGAAAAAGCATCCTGACAAGGAAATTGTTCCTGCAGCTTTGCTCTATTACCATGTGAGCGATCCCATGATCAGGGAGGAAAAGGAGATCAGCCCTGAGGAGATCAATGAAAAACTGTTAAAGGAGCTGAGAACGACCGGAATAGTCAACAATGCGGAGAAGGTGATCACCCTTTTGGACAGGAATTTTACGGATAAATCCCTTCTGGTTCCTGTGGAACGCAAAAAGGACGGAAGCTTCAGCACTTCCTCATCCGTGATCGCAAAGGAAGATTATGAGACAGTTTCCGCTTTTGTGAACCACAAGATCAGGCAGTTCGGAAAAGAGATTCTTTCCGGCAATATTGAGTTAAGCCCCTGCGAGATGGGAACAGGAACCTCATGTACCTACTGCGCTTATAAGGATGTGTGCGAATTTGACGAAAAGATACCCGGATATGAGACGAGAATCCTGAAAAAGCTTGAGGGAGATGAAGTGATGCTTAAGATGCGTGAGGAGATAAAAGGGGAGCTTTCCGGTGAAGCACAGAAGGAAAAGAATGGGGCAAAGGAGGCGTGAAAATGGCAGTGGAATTTACGAAAGAGCAGCAGAAAGTAATTGACCTTCGTGACCGAAATATTCTGGTATCTGCAGCAGCGGGTTCCGGAAAGACTGCCGTTTTGGTGGAGCGTATCATTCAGATGATCCTGGATGAGAAGAAGCCTGTTGACATTGACAGGCTTCTCGTGGTGACCTTTACCAATGCCGCCGCTGCGGAAATGAGAGAGAGGATCGGGCGCGCCATTGATAGGAAGCTGGAACAGCAGCCGGATAATGCCCATTTGCAAAAGCAGGCAGCGCTTCTTCACAATGCGCAGATCACTACCATTGACAGCTTCTGTCTCTTTGTCATCCGAAACAATTTTAACGACATCGGGCTTGATCCGGGCTTTCGGGTGGCAGACGAAGGGGAACTAAAGCTGATGAAACAGGATGTGCTGACAGAGCTCCTGGAGAGCAAATACGGGGAGAAGGATGAGCACTTCCTTGACTGTGTGGAGTACTTTACAGGCGGAAGCAATGACAGAGCGCTGGAAGAATATATCGAAAAGCTGTATGAGTTCTCCATGAGTAATCCATGGCCGGAGGACTGGCTTTTCGAGAGAAAGAAAGATTATGATGTGCAGACGGAAGCGGAGATGGAAGAAAGCAGCTTCTGCAGGTATCTTGTGAACTATGTGAAAGTCTGCCTGAAGGAATGTGCAGACAGTCTTTCAAAGGGGATAGCGCTTACCTTAAGACCGGATGGTCCGTATTTTTATGGAGTACTCCTTGAAAAAGAGCGGGAGATGCTGGAAAAAGCATCGCAGCAGGAAAGCTTTGAAGCGCTTGCCTCAGCCTTTGATGCCATGCGGTTTGACAGACTGCCGTCCAAGAAGGATGAGACTGTGGATCCGGATTGCAGAGAACTGGTAAAGCAGCTGAGAAATGAGGTCAAAAAACAGATACAGGATCTGAAAGAGGATTGTTTCCCACTGTCCTGTGCGCAGGTGCTTAAGCGTATGCACATGGCGAAGAGATCTGCAGAAACACTGATAGATCTGGTGCTTTTGTTTAAAAAGATGCTGGATGAGAAGAAGAGAAGGGAAAATGTGATTGATTTCCATGATATGGAGCATTTCGCCCTGAACATCCTTCTGAAAAAGGATGAAGAAAGCGGCCAATATGAGGCTACCGCTGCGGCCAGGGAGTACAGACAGTTCTTTCAGGAGATTCTGATCGATGAGTACCAGGACAGCAATCTGGTGCAGGAGCTTCTTTTACAGAGTATTTCCGGGGAGGAAGAGGGCCGCTTTAACCGTTTTATGGTGGGGGATGTGAAACAGAGCATCTACAAATTCCGGTTAGCAAGACCCGAGTTATTTATTGAAAAATACAACTGTTATACAAAGGTTGACTCATGCAGACAACGAATTGATCTCCATAAAAACTTCCGAAGCCGCAAGAAGGTCATAGACAGCATAAACAGCCTGTTTTGCAGGATTATGGGGCAGAATTTCGGGGGCATCGAATATGACGACGACGCATCCCTTTATCCGGGAGCCGTCTATCCGGAAAATGATCAGGATGGTACGGAGATCCTTCTTGTGGAAAAAGATAAGGAGAGCAGTCTGTCAGCCAGAGAACAGGAAGCCCTTGTGATCGCGGACAGAATAAAAAAGCTGATACGGGAAGCACAGGTTACGGATAAGGAGACGGGGATGCTTCGCCCGGTAAAATACGGTGATATTGTTCTTCTGTTAAGGACCGCTTCCGGATGGGCGGAGGATTTTAAGAAAATTTTTGAACAGGAAGGAATTCCTGCCTATGTTTCCTCGAGGACAGGATATTTTCAGGCCGCGGAGGTAAGGGAGCTTATGCAGCTTCTCCGTGTGCTGAATAATCCGCTTCAGGATATTCCCCTGTTCGGAACCATGAAATCCTTTTTTGGAGGCTTTACGGAGGAGGAGATTGCATGGATCAGAAGCACAGCACCATCCGGTGATTCTCTTTATGAAAATCTGAAAGCTTTTGCAGAGGACAAAGCAGAAAAGCAGAAAAAAACAGATGCTATAGATGAAGAGAAAATTAAATTTAAAATTAATAAATTACTATGTTCTATCGAAAACTGGAGAACCCTTGCCACATATACGCCGATCCACAATCTGATCCGGGAAATACTGACCCAGACCGGATATCTCGAGTATATTTCGGCAAAACCCGGCGGTGAGCAGAGACGGGCCAACGTGGAAATGCTTCTTGTGCGGGCTGCCGCATTTGAAAACACCAGTTATTACGGGCTTTTTCATTTCCTTCACTATATTGAACAGCTGGGAAAATATGAGATCGATTACGGGGAAGCGGATACACTGGATGAAAATGCCGATGTGGTGCGCATCATGAGTATTCACAAGAGCAAGGGCTTGGAGTTTCCGGTTTGCTTTGTGGCCGGGCTTTCCAAGAAATTTAATCTGCAGGACACCACGGGATGCCTGATCGCGGATGTGGATATGGGAATCGGTGTGGACTGTATCGACAGCGGCAGGAGAGTGAGAAGCAGTACGCTTCGCAAGAACGTGATCTCTATGAAGCTGAAGCTGGACAGCCTTTCCGAGGAAATGCGTATCCTCTATGTGGCCATGACACGTGCCAGGGAAAAACTGATCCTGACGGCCTCAGTTCCGGATGTGGAAAAGGTGAAGTCGGAGATCATGAAAAACAGAGCTTTGTTCGGCACAGGACCGGATGAGAAGCTACCTTTTTCCGTTCTTGCCGGGGCAGGCTCTTATCTTGACTTTATCCTGCCCTGTGTAGAGGAAAGTGATATTACCTTTGTCACCTCCGGTGACAGGGTGATTACAGGCGTGGAAGAAACACTTCGCATAGGCAGGCTGAGACAGGAGCTGCGCCTTACACCGGCAGACAGCACACTTCTTGAGAAACTGACGAAAAAGTTTGCGCGGGAATACCCCTATGAGTGTCTTTCCGGTCTTTTTGTGAAGACCACGGTATCGGAATTAAAGAAAGCTGCCATGGAGCCGGAAGGGGACTCCTATACGAAGGTTTTGTATGAGGAACCGGAGGTAGTGCCCTATCTTCCGGCTTTTGTGAAGGAAAAGGAAGGGTTAAGCGCAACCGACAGAGGAAGTGCTTATCATAAGGTCATGGAGCTGCTTGATTTTAAAGCTTTTTACAGGCTATGGCAAGTAAGCGGCATCGAAGATGAGCCGAAGAATGCGGAATTTGATGCTTTGATAAGGCAGGAACTTGAACGCCAGCTTGACGAGATGGAAAAGAGTGAGAAGCTTTCCGGGGAATGGAGGGAAGCGGTAGCTTTGCCTAAGGTGATTGCCTTTTTAAAGAGTGATCTGGCAAAAAGAATGATGGCGGCGGCTATGAAGGATAAACTGTACCGGGAACAGCCTTTTGTTCTGGGACTTTCGGCAAACAGGCTTAAGGAATCCTTCCCTGAATCGGAAATGGTTCTGATCCAGGGTATTATCGATGTGTTCTTTGAGGAGGAGAATCACATTGTGCTTGCGGATTACAAGACGGACCGTGTGAGAGAACCGGAGGAACTGACGGAAAAGTACAAGGTCCAGCTGGATTATTATGAGGAGGCACTTGAGCGGCTGACGGGGAAACGTGTCTGTGAAAAACTGATCTATTCCTTTGCCTTATCCTCGGAAATTACTCTTGACAAAACTGTAAGATAGAGATAGGTTTATAGGGAAACAAATATTCATTTATCGCTAGGGGAGCTTAAGCTGAGATTGAGTCTTTGCCGAAAGGCGGGATTCTAACCCTCATTACCTGACCCGGACAATGCCGGCGTAGGGAAGCATCAAGGGCCCCTCCTGTGATGATTCAAAGGAGGATTTTTTATGTCACTGTTTTTTAACAAGGAAGACGGGTATTTTACCCTCACCACAGGCGGCGTGATCGCCGTGATCGTTATCATTGCCATTCTGGTCATATTGACAGCACTTTTAAGGGAAAAGCCGGTGGATACGGAAGCGGAGCAGAAGAGCACCGTTTCTGCCAAAAAGGGTTTTTCGGCAAAGCAGCTGGTATTTTGTGCAGCAGCACTGGCACTCGGGTTTGTCACTTCTTATATCAAGATCATTCCCATGCCCTGGGGAGGTTCCGTTACCCTGTGCTCCATGCTGTTTGTGACCCTGATCGGGTACTGGTACGGACCAAAGATCGGTCTGGTGGCCGGCTTTGCCTATGGCCTTCTTCAGTTTGTGCAGGATGGTGGAAGCTATATTCTTTCACCCTTGCAGGCCTGCCTCGATTACATAGTTGCGTTTGCGGCACTTGGCTTGTCCGGCCTTTTCTATAAGAAGGCAAACGGACTGCTTAAGGGGTATCTCTTTGCAATTTTTGCAAGAGGAGTGTTCCATACCATCGGAGGCTATCTGTACTGGATGGATTACATGCCGGAGAATTTCCCGAGTTCACTTGCAGCAATTTATCCCATTGCCTATAATTATGCATATATTCTTGCAGAAGGATTGATAACGATAGTTATTCTTTCCTTGCCGCCTGTTAAGGGTGCCATGGCAAGAGTCAAAAAGATGGCTGTATAGCAGTTCAGATATATGTTGAAACGCAATATCGCAAAAGAATATCGCTAAAGAAACATAATACCACTTGAAAAATACCCTTTCAGGTGGTATTTTTAAATTATTCGTATATTTTCGTAAAGAGTAAACATACAAGGAGACAATAATGAGAAGAAGCGGCATTTTATTACCGGTTTCCAGTATCCCTTCCCGATACGGAATCGGAACCTTTTCCAAAGAGGCATATGAGTTTGTAGACTTTCTGGAAAAGGCGGGGCAGACCTACTGGCAGATATTACCACTTGGTCCTACAGGCTACGGAGATTCCCCTTACCAGTCTTTTTCTACTTTTGCAGGAAATCCTTATTACATTGATCTGGAGCAGCTGATCGAGGATGGGCTTTTGACAGAGGAAGATTGCGCAGAATGTGATTTCGGCAGTAATGAAGCCTATGTGGATTATGAGAAGATATATTTTTCCCGGTTTCAGATTTTACATAAGGCATTTACAAACAGTAATATAGAAGAAAATGCCGAATTCCATGAATTTGTAAAAAAGAACGAAGCATGGCTTCCCGATTATGCCCTGTATATGGCCATCAAGGATTCTCTTGGCGGCATCAGCTGGGCACAGTGGCCGGAAGATGTCAAGATGCGCAAGGCATCAGCACTTGCAAAATACCAGAAGGATTTAAAAAAGCAGGTGTTATTCTATGAATTCCAGCAGTTTTTATTCCACAAACAGTGGATGAAGCTGAAGAAGTATGCCAACGAAAAGGGAATTCGTATCATCGGAGATATTCCCATCTATGTGGCCTTTGACAGTGCCGATACCTGGGCAAATCCCACACTCTTCCAGCTGGATGAGACCTGTACTCCCGTTGCGGTGGCGGGCTGTCCGCCGGATGCTTTTTCCGCTACGGGCCAGCTTTGGGGCAATCCTTTGTACCGTTGGGATTATCACAGGGAAACGGGATATGAATGGTGGATGCGCAGAATCGCACACTGCTATGAGCTCTATGATGTGGTCAGAATCGATCATTTCAGAGGCTTTGACGAGTATTATGCCATTCCCTACGGGGATCCTACGGCTGAGTTCGGCAAGTGGGAGAAAGGCCCGGGCTATGATCTCTTCCGGGTAATGAAGGAAAAGCTGGGTAAGAAAGCTGTGATTGCTGAGGATCTCGGATTCTTGACGCCATCAGTTATCAAACTGGTAAAGAAGACGGGATATCCGGGAATGAAGATACTGCAGTTTGCTTTTGACTCCAGAGAGGAAAGCGATTATCTTCCCCACAACTATACGCCCAATTCCGTAGTCTATACAGGGACACATGATAACGATACGACTCTTGGATGGCTCTCTTCCATGAACAGAAGAGACAGAGGCTTTGCAAAGCGCTATCTCGGCATCAGATCGAACAAGGACATTCAGTGGGAATTTATCAGGGCAGCTCTTTCCAGCGTGTCCGATACGGCGATCATTCCCATGCAGGACTATTTGGGACTCGGAAGTGAAGCAAGGATCAACACGCCATCCACCCTCGGAGACAACTGGAAATGGAGAATGGTGAAGGGCCAGCTTGACGATGAGCTTGCGGAAAAGATTCGAAAGATGTGTAAGATGTACGGAAGAGTACAGAAATAAAAGGCGGGCAGGATAGTGAATATCCTGCCCACTTTTTTATATCTTCTTATATTTTTTATGCAGTATAAAAAGGAATATAATATTTTGCAGGGATGAGAAAGTTTGGTGTTTTGTCAGAGACCGAATTGTGATATGATTTTAAAAAAGAAGATCATTTGGTTTTTATGGATATGCAGAAAGGGATTATGATGAGTGACAGGATTGCGGTATTGATAGATGCGGAGAATACAAGCGTAAAATATATTGAGGTTGTTTTAAAAGAGCTAAAACAGTACGGTGATATCTCCGTTCAGAGAATGTATGGAGACTTTTCAAACCCGGTGATGTCGGAATGGTCTAAAAAAGGGCTGGAATATGCCATAGTGCCAATTCACCAGGCAAGGTATACGGCCAGTAAAAATGCATCCGATATTATGCTTGTGATTGACGCCATGGATATTCTTTTTCAGGGTTCGGCAGATATTTTCTGTATTGTGTCTTCGGACAGTGACTTTACAAGACTGGCAAGTAGGCTGCGGGAGGGTGGCAGGAAAGTAATCGGAATGGGAAAAAGTGATGCCTCCAAATCGTTTATCACTGCGTGCAACGAGTATAAGTTTCTGGATAAAATCAGTGAGGAAGAAAATGATAGTTTTGAAGCCGACAGCGGCATGGAGAGCAGTGCGGTTACGCCACTTGGCGAAATCAAGAATGCGATCAACTATATGATCCAACAGGCGGAGAGCCGGGGAGAAATGCTTGAGCTCGGGGCTGCCAAGAGTCAGCTGCAGCGTGAATTTGCCGATTTCGACGAAAGAAATTACGGTTATTCGCTGTTTAGAAAATTTATCGAGGAAGATACGAAGTTTGTGGTCGGGAAAGTCGGCAGCAGAGCATATATAACAAGAAGAAATCAGGATAAGAAGCAGGACGGTACTGACAGCATTGAAAACTTTATTATCGAAAGAGCAAAGAGCCGGGCTGAATTAGCTTCCCTGGGAAAAGAGCTACATGATAAATACCCCAATTTCAAGTATAAAGATCTGGGATATTCGAAATTGTCAAAATATATTCAAAGCATTGCAAAGGTGAAGATAACAAACAAGGGTAATAAGCAGTTTGTGGAACAAAGGTGATCTGAAAGGAGATTGATAGATTATGGAAAAAAGAAAAATGGAGAATCTTGGGATTGAAACTTCCCTTTTGGGGTTTGGCTGTATGCGTTTCCCTGTGATGGCTGACGGAAAAATTGACGAGGCGGAAGCCGAAAGAATGCTGGATACAGCGATATCAAAAGGTGTGAATTACATTGACACAGCCTATCCTTATCATGACGGGCTAAGTGAAGTTGTGGTAGGCAAAATATTGAAAAAATATGAGAGAAGCTCCTTCTATCTTGCCACCAAGCTTCCGGTCTGGCTGGTAAATACGGTGGAGGATGTGGACAGATATTTTGAAGAGCAGTTAAAGAAGCTTCAGGTGGAATACATAGATTTTTATCTCATGCATGCAATGAATAAGGAACGCTGGGAAAAGATGAAGCAGATCGGCTGCGTGAAGAGGCTGGAGGAACTGAAAGCGGAAGGTAAAATTAAGTATCTCGGCTTTTCCTTCCATGACAGCTATGAGGTATTCGAGGAGATCCTCTGCAGCAGGAATTGGGATTTCTGCCAGATTCAGTTAAATTATATGGATACAGAGGAACAGGCAGGTCTTAAAGGGTATCAGTTGGCCACAGATAAGAAGATTCCGCTGGTAATCATGGAGCCTGTAAAGGGCGGTTCTCTTGCAGCTTTTTCAGATGATATTATGGAGCATTTTAGGCAGTTTGACAGGGAAGCGTCCGCTGCTTCCTATGCGCTTCGCTGGGTGGGAAGCAGACCGGGTGTCAAGGTGATCTTAAGCGGTATGTCCACCATGGAACAGGTGGAGGATAACTTAAAAACCTTTGACAGCTTTAAGCCCTTATCAGAAGAGGAAGAAAAGGCCATTGACAAGGTGGTACGGATCTTAAGAAGCCGGGTGCAGAACGGCTGTACCGGCTGCAGATACTGTATGCAGTGTCCGGCAGGCGTGGATATTCCCGGGTGCTTCAGCGTATGGAATACCTATCACATG
>CAMEIH010000058.1 GCA_945917985.1 uncultured Clostridium sp.
ACCAGAATTACTACGCGGTAAACTGGGACTGGGAGCATGAGATGGGGCCGGAGCACCAGGCAAAGAACTGCATCAAATGCGGAAAATGCGAGAAGCTTTGTCCGCAGAAGCTGCAGATCCGCAGGGATCTTGAGAAGGTTCAGGAGGATCTTGATAAGAAGGAATTGTGATATCGCTTGTCATAAGTCACATCCTTAAGGAACCAGTCAGGGGGAAGAAAGGCATTTGCCATCTCCTCATCGGGGAATTCCACCTCGGCAATGACAAGCGGAGCAAAAGGCGGCTCGAACACGTCAAGTTCAATGGTGAGCTCCGGCATCTCTTTGGGAGGAAGATAACCGTCCCTGAACCGGGGAGAAGAAATGGGAAACAGATAGCGCTTTTTGGAAATAATATTGCCGTCTGCCTTTGTGCGCAGATGTTCATAGGCTTCTTTGTTCAGGGGAAGATTGTACTCTTCTCTGGCAAGAAGCCCTTTTCCTTTGTAAGTAAGATAATAGTCATCATTCTGCCTGCGAATGCGGAGCACGGGATCGGTATTCAGATAAGCCTGCTCAATGATGAGGCAGGTGTGCTGTTCTAAATCATCGGGAAGCCCGGTTATTGTAAATTTGCGTTCGATTTCCATGAAAAGCACTCCTTTAAATTCTGTTCTGTTTTTTACGTTACTGCTTTTACTTATTCCATTTCCATGGTAAAACATATTCCCTGATTGTGCAAACAGAATTCATAAATGTTTTAGAAAACTTTACAATTCGTTTATTGGAAATCAACCCCATTAATGGTAAAATATATTTGTCTGTGTGAGATAAAAAAGAAAACGACAACAGGACGGAAAGGCAGGATTTTATGAGTAAGGTATGTGTGTTTTTCGGAACAGGATTTGAAGAGATAGAAGCCCTCGCAGTAGTGGATTTACTGCGCAGAGAGAGCATTGACACCGATATGGTTTCCATTACGGATGAAAGAACTGTGGAAGGCTCTCACGGGATCAGAATTGAGATGGATAAGGTGCTTGGCGAGGTCGATTTTGAAAGCACGGATGTGATCGTACTTCCGGGAGGCGGCGTCGGAACAAAGAATCTGGAGGCTTGTGCACCTTTGATGGAGCAGGTGGATGCATTTGTGGCAGCAGGAAAGACCGTATGTGCGATCTGTGCGGCACCTTCCATTTTGGGACACAGAGGACATTTGAACGGAAAGAGCGCCATCGCCTATCCCGGGTTTGAAAAAGAACTTGCAGGGGCAGAAATCGTTTATGAGCCCGCAGTCACAGACGGTGAGATCATCACCGGCAGAGGTATGGGCTGCGCCGTAGATTTCGGACTTGCCATTGTAGAGCATCTGAAAGGGAAGGAAACGGCACAGGCACTGGCGAAGAAAGTCGTGTTCAGACAGTAGAGGCAGGCTTAAGCATATATAATATTGGGGATAAACTGGAGAAAAGATACATGAATATTTTATTTTTTTTGAAGCCCAAAAGTGAAGTGGCTTATATTTACGACACGGATTCTTTGCGGCAGGCACTGGAAAAGATGGAGCATCACAGCTACTCGGCAGTACCGATCATCAGTAAGAAAGACGGTCATTACATAGGAACATTAACGGAAGGTGATCTTCTTTGGAATATTAAGGATAGAAATGACCTTTCCTTACGTGAGGCAGAAGATATTTCCATTATGGATGTGAAGCGTAAGTGGGATAATGAACCGGTGGATGTGGATGTCAATATGGAGGATCTGGTGAATAAAGCCATGAACCAGAACTTTGTGCCGGTCATCGATGACAGAAAGCGGTTTATCGGCATTATCACAAGAAAGGATCTGATCCAGTATTTATGCAAGAAACTGGTGACGGTTCAGCTGGAAGCCGGCGGCATGAGCATCAAGAGCAGTTAGAAGAGCCATGTATGATCGGTTCGCAGAATAGAGAAATGGAGATGAGGGGAAATGTTTAATCAGCTGACACAGAAGGATATTGATGCCATGGAGGCAGAGATAGAGGAGCGCAAGCTTGTGATCAGACCAAAGCTCTTAGAAGCGGTAAAGGAAGCCAGAGCCCAGGGCGATTTAAGTGAGAATTTTGAGTATTATGCGGCGAAAAGAGAGAAAAATAAAAATGAAAGCCGCATTCGTTTTCTTGAAAAAATGATAAAAACCGCCCAGATCATACCCGATGATTCCAAAGAGGATGAGATCGGCATGAACACGAAAGTGACGGTACAGTTTGAGGAGGACGGCTCTGTTGAAACCTATAAAATCGTCACGACCATGAGAGGAAATTCCCTGGAAGGACTGGTGAGTGTGGAATCGCCCATCGGCAAAGCGCTTATGGGTCATAAGGCGGGAGACAGAGTTTACGTGGAGGTCAATGCCGGATACGGATATTATGTTATTATAAAAGAAATTGAAAAAAATCCTGACGAAGCGGATGACAAATTGAGAAGTTTTTGAGGTAAAACTTTCCAACATATTTTTTTCACCTGCGCAAATACTATGAACAAGATAAGTGATGACGGAATGCTTTGAATGAAGATTCTTCAGGATAAGCAGACCAAAGAGCTTATCTTGAAGAATAGATGACCCAGAGGGTCAAAAATAATAACGGAGGTGAATGAAGATGGCAAGCAGCAAATCTAATAGAGTAGAAGTTCCTGAAGCTAAGGCAGCTATGGATCGTTTCAAAACTGAGGTTGCGTCTGAACTTGGTGTTAACTTAAAAGAGGGTTACAATGGTGACTTAACTTCTAAGGAAGCTGGTTCTATCGGCGGCGAGATGGTTCGTAGAATGATCAAGAAGCAGGAAGAACAGATGAAGTAATCATCCTAAATAGAGAGCGGGGCGGCTTACCAAAAGTAAACCGCCCCGTTTTCCACTGCCGGCCGACATACAGAACAAACCGGCATTTAATTTTAATCTACATGTTTTTTTAATGGTATCCAGATGATATATGCGTATACGCTCCCGATCACAGCGGTGATCAGCTGTACCAGGGAATAGGTACTTTGAAGCTTGCTCATCATAGGCAGCATTTTTTCAGGCAGAAAAGCGGGAAGCAGTATAAGGGAGATTACAACTCCCATGAACAATGCTTTGACCACGCAGCCCACTGCCATGGAAACAGGCAGACCGGCTTTACTCTTTAACTTGTCCTTTAGCAGACTTACACAGATGGCAAGAAGCGCATTGCCGATCATAATGCAGGGCATAATGGTGGGAATGGCTGACATGACCGGGGCACCTGTGATGAGATAGGCGGTGATAGGTGTGATCACGGACAAAATTACGCCGCAGGCAAGTCCGGCACATAAAACAGCCAGAATGATACAGGCGTTAATGATGGGTCCTGTGATGAATACGCTGGTGTTCTTGAAGAACTGGCTTACAATGCAGATGGCCAGAAGCGCTGCTGTCATTGCAATTTGTTTGGTTGAAATTTTCATGATAATCCTCCTGCAGATAAAATTAATCGATTTTTGCCTGCATGGCTTTGGCACTGATTCCTTTGATCCTGCCAAGCTTTCCGGAGAGCGCACTGATTCTGTCAGGGGGAGCACATACGATTACCGAAATGATATTCAGGGATTTTTGACGGTAGGGAATACCGATTCTTCCGATGATGCAGTCAGCATATTCATGAAGCAGTTCGTTTACAGCGGCTGCGGCACTAATATCCTGAATGAAAATACCGATAATGGCAACTTTTTCTTCCATAAGATCCTCCAAAAACAGAAAATTCTCCCTTTGCAGGTATATTTATAGTATACTAAAAGCAATGGTCCGGTCAAGGACTAAAAGGAGTGAAAAGTGAAATGTTTACGCAGGTACAGTTATTGCAGATAAAGAATGCGGCGATGCGAGTGCTTCATGTGCCGGGAAACTATTCGGGCGGAATCCTGGAAATGGCTGTCGTTGCAGATTATCATCTGCCTTACGAGAAACTGAAGGAAAGCTGCAGCGAGATAGCCGGAGCCTTGAAACGGACGGATGAGGTGTTCCGCAATGTAAGGCTCAATCTGATTAAATGGGTATCGGATGATATTATTATTAAGGAAGTTTCCGCACTGCCGAAACTCCGGATGGGGAGCTGCTTTGAAGATTATGAGGATTTGGTTGTAAAGACAGAAAAAAGTGCAAGAAGTGAAAAATCTCTGGACGAGCTTTTGCGCCAGTTGAAGCTGTTTTATGCAAGATCAAAGATTATTATTGTCATTACGGACGGCAGTTATGAAAGGGTGGATGAGAAGAAGATACAGGAGTATCTGCATCCTTTTCTGGGCCGGAAGATAATTGTACTTGAAAGTGGGAACATAGTATTACTTGGAAGATAGGGAAGACAGTGTTTTGAAATTGTGATTCGAATATCATATTTTCCTTTGATTTAGTCGCGAACTAGATATTATGTTATTTATAGAAAGTACGGGAGGGTATAAGAGCGCGCTTGTAGCTTTCCATACCCTCGTAAAAACAAAAAAATTGTTATAGAGACAAGAGGAAGGGTATATACAAGCAGATTGGTGTGATTTTACCCTCGTAAGATGGGAAAATGAGATTACAAGAAGCAAAATATGCGATTGGGAAGAGCAGAGGAGGGTATAAGCAAGGCTCTTCCGGTGCTTATACCCTCCTTCTGCCGTTTCACGGCTTAAATCAATGTCTTGAAATTGAGAAGAAGGGTAAGAACGCTAAAATAAGCCCGCCATACCCTCAAGTGCTGAAACATAAGTACTGAAACATAATTGCTGAGACTCAAGTGCTGAAACATAAATGCTGAAACTCAAGCGCTGAAACTCAAGCTGAAAAAAATGTGGTATTTTTTTCAGCTTTATGATATAATCGTAAAATGACTGTGAGTATGCGAAAATTTAAGCAGTATAAGATATATAAGGAGGATGTACAAGAATGAGTGTACAGGTAGAAAAATTAGAAAAGAACATGGCGAAGCTGACCATTGAGGTTGCCGCAGAAGAACTGGAAAAAGCGATTGAAGCAGCTTACCAGAAAAATAAGAGTAAGATCAGCATTCCCGGATTCAGAAAGGGTAAAGTACCCCGCCAGATGATCGAGAGAATGTATGGTAAAGAAGTTTTCTATGAGGATGCAGCAAATGCCCTGATTCCCGATGCTTATGAGAAGGCTCTTGATGAGTGTGAAGAAGATATCGTGTCTTCTCCCTCTATCGATGTGGTTCAGATCGAAGCGGGAAAACCTTTCATCTTTACCGCTGAGGTTGCTTTAAAGCCGGAAGTTAAGCTTGGCAAGTACAAGGGTGTAAAGGTTGAAAAGGCAGACATCACTGTGACCGATGAGGAAGTGGATGCTGAGATCAATAAGGAAAGAGAAAACAATGCGAGAAATATCGAAGTGACTGACAGAGCTGTCAAGGACGGAGATATCACAACACTTGATTTTGAAGGATTTGTTGACGGCGTTGCTTTTGAAGGAGGCAAGGGTGAGAATTATCCTTTGACCATCGGCTCCGGTGCATTCATTCCCGGTTTTGAGGAGCAGCTGATCGGTGCCGAAATCGGCAAGGAAGTGGAAGTAAACGTAACCTTCCCTGAGGATTATCAGGCAGAAGACTTAAAGGGTAAGGCAGCAGTATTTAAATGTACTGTCAAGGAAATCAAAGAGAAACAGCTTCCTGAGCTGGATGATGAGTTCGCAAGTGAAGTTTCTGAATTCGAAACTCTGGCAGAATACAAAGCAGATGTTAAGGGCAAACTGGAAGAGAGAAAGGCAAAAGAAGCCAAGGATGCCAAGGAAGCAGCTGTTATTGAAGAGATTGTTAAGGATTCCGAAATGGAGATTCCCGAAGCAATGCTTGCTACCCAGCAGAGACAGATGGTGGATGAATTTGCTCAGAGAATTCAGATGCAGGGCTTATCCATTGATCAGTACTTCCAGTTTACAGGTTCTTCTTATGAGCAGATGATCGAGCAGGTAAAACCTCAGGCTGAAAAGAGAATCCAGTCAAGACTGGTTCTTGAAGCAGTGGCAAAAGCCGAGAACATCACAGCTACCGATGAAGATTATGAAGATGAACTGAAGGTTATGGCTGAGGCATATCAGATGGAGGTAGAGAAAGTGAAAGAGCTGCTTCCAGAGAAGAGTGTCGCACAGATCAAAGAGGATATCGCCGTAAAGAAGGCAGCTGAATTTGTGGTGGAGAACGCTAAGGAGAAATAAGCATAAATAAGGGAAAGGTAGGCGTATTTATATGAGTTTAGTACCTTATGTCATTGAACAGACAAGTCGCGGAGAACGCTCCTACGACATTTATTCCAGATTATTAAAAGAGAGAATTATTTTCCTTGGAGAAGAAGTGAACGATGTGACTGCCAGTCTGATCGTTGCCCAGATGTTGTTTCTGGAAGCGGAGGACCCGGAGAAGGATATCCAGTTTTACATTAACAGCCCCGGCGGAAGTGTGACAGCTGGCATGGCAATTTACGATACGATGCAGTATGTAAAATGTGATGTCTCCACTTATTGTATGGGTATGGCAGCCAGCATGGGAGCTTTTCTCCTTTCAGGCGGTACCAAGGGTAAGAGACTTGCTCTTCCCAATGCGGAGATCATGATCCACCAGCCCCTTGGCGGAGCACAGGGTCAGGCTACCGAGATTGAGATCGCTGCAAAGCATATTTTACAGACAAAGGAAAAATTGAATAAGATTCTGGCGGAAAATACCGGTAAGGACTATGATGTGATCGCAGCAGATACTGAGAGAGATAACTGGATGACTGCTGAGGAGGCAAAGGAATACGGTCTGATCGACAGAGTCGTTTACAAGCGTGACGAAAAGTAAAACACGGAATGAAAATTATTCCGGGTAAAATGTTTGAGGTGTGAAATGGCAGGAAAAAATTCTGACAACATCAGGTGTTCTTTTTGCAATAAGACCCAGAGTCAGGTAAAAAAAATGATAGCCGGTCCGGCAGGTGTCTATATCTGTGACGAATGTGTATCTATCTGTTCGGACATCGTAGAGGAAGAATACGAGGAAGCTGAGGCAGAAAACGAACCTGAAATGGAGATCAATCTGCTTAAGCCGGTTGAGATCAAGGAGTTTCTGGATGACTATGTAATCGGCCAGGAAGAAGCAAAAAAGGTACTTGCCGTTTCCGTATATAATCATTATAAAAGGGTGATGGCACCGAAAGACCTGGATGATGTGGAATTGCAGAAGAGTAACATTATCATGATGGGTCCTACCGGATCCGGAAAAACTTATCTGGCACAGACACTTGCTAAGATTATTAATGTTCCGTTTGCAATTGCAGATGCTACCACGTTAACGGAGGCCGGCTATGTCGGTGAAGATGTAGAAAACATTCTTTTAAAATTGATTCAGGCTGCTGACTATGATGTGGAAAGAGCACAGCTTGGTATTATTTATATTGATGAGATTGATAAGATCACGAAGAAGAGCGAAAATGTTTCCATCACAAGAGACGTTTCAGGTGAAGGAGTACAGCAGGCACTTCTTAAGATTGTGGAAGGAACGGTGGCAAGTGTTCCGCCCCAGGGTGGCAGAAAGCATCCTCATCAGGAGCTGATACAGATTGATACCACAAATATATTGTTTATCTGCGGCGGAGCCTTTGATGGATTGGAAAAGATTGTCGAAAACAGACTGAACAGAAATTCCATCGGATTTGACGCGGAAATTGCAGACAAGAAAAATACGGAGATCAGCAAGCTTCTTAAGGAGGTAACACCTCAGGATCTGGTTAAGTTTGGTTTGATCCCCGAGTTTGTGGGACGTGTGCCCATCAGTGTTTCTCTGGAAGGACTCGATGAGCAGGCACTTGTACGAATCCTGAAGGAGCCGAAGAGTGCACTGATCAAGCAGTATCAGAAGCTGTTTGAGCTGGATCAGGTAAAGCTTACCTTTGAGGAAGATGCAATTCTGGCAATTGCAAAGCAGGCATACGAACGTAAGACCGGTGCAAGAGGACTCCGCTCCATTATGGAAAAGGTTATGATGGATGTTATGTATAACATACCCTCTGATGAAACGATTGAAGAGTGTGTCATAACAAGGGGAGCGGTAGAAGGTGAGAGTAAACCTCTTGTGATCCATCGCGAGAATATGCGTAAAGCAAAATAAGAAGACGGCGTTAAGACGCCTGATTTAAGCAAAAACGCCGCCGTTATCTGGCGGCGTTTGGTTTTAACGGGGATAAATTTATGAGTGAAGGAAATAAGATAACAATTAACAGAATGCTTCCGACAGTGGCGCTGCGCGGTATGACGGTTTTGCCCGGAGCGATTATTCATTTTGATCTAAACAGGGAAAAATCTGTTGCTGCCATCGAACAGGCGATGGTCACGGGCGGACGCGTTTTTCTGATTACACAAAAAAATACGGAGGACAATGATCCTTCCTTTGAACAGCTTTATCATGTGGGAACAGTGGCTTTGGTCAAGCAGATCACAAAGCTGCCAAATCATGTGATACGGGTGCTGGTGGAAGGAATCGGACGAGGTCTTTTTACGGGGATCAATGAGGAGAATCCCGAGTTTATTGAAGCCGCAGTGGAAGAAATCAGCGGTGAAGCGGAGAATGATATCCTTGGGACGGACATGGAGCATAAGGCACAGACGGAAGCAATGCTCCGTCAGGCGAAGGAATATTTTGCCAGTTATGCGGGATATTATCCGAAGCTTGGGCAAAATGCCATGAAGCGCTATGCGGACATTAACAATCTGGGATATCTGATTGACCAGATGACCATGAATATGCCTTTGGAATATACATACAAGCAGAAGGTCCTTGAAGCGGTCGCACTTTCGGAAAGATATGATGTTTTTTGCGAAATTCTGATCAATGAGATCGAGGTGGCAAAGATCAGAACCGATCTTACCCAGAAGATCAAGGGAAAGGTTGATAAAAACCAGAAAGAATATCTGCTCAGAGAACAGCTCCGCTATATCAGAGAAGAACTCGGTGATGATGATTCTTTTTCCGATGCTGACCAGTTTGAGGAATCCCTGTCAGCTCTTCAGGCATCGGAGGAAGTAAAGAGTAAGATCAAAAAGGAAATCAAACGATTTAAAAGCCTGTCCCAAAACAGCTCCGAGAGCAGCGTCGAACGGGCCTATATTGAGACACTTCTGGAGCTCCCCTGGGATAGGGTCTCCGTGGATAACGAGAGCATGAAACGTGCGGAGGAGATCTTAAACAGGGATCACTACGGTCTTGAAAAGGTGAAAGAAAGAATCCTGGAATTTTTGGCGGTGCGATGCCTTACCAAAAAGGGAGACAGCCCTATCCTGTGCCTGGTGGGACCTCCGGGAACCGGCAAGTCCTCCATTGCAAAGAGTGTGGCGCAGGCCCTTGACAAAAAGTATGTCCGCATCTGTCTTGGCGGTGTCAGGGATGAAGCGGAGATCAGAGGGCACAGAAAGACCTATGTGGGAGCCATGCCGGGACGACTGGCAACAGGACTTCGCCAGGCTGGAGTCAAAAATCCGCTGATGCTTCTTGACGAAATCGATAAAGTAAGCAATGATTATAAGGGAGATACCTTTTCTGCACTTCTCGAGGTGCTTGACAGTGAGCAGAATGTGCGGTTCAGGGATCACTATGTGGAGATTCCCATCGATCTTTCCGAGGTGCTTTTCATTGCAACCGCAAACACGACGGAAACCATACCGCGTCCTCTGCTTGATCGTATGGAGATCATTGAAGTGAACAGCTACACGGAAAATGAGAAATTCCACATAGCAAAGGAGCATCTTCTTGCAAAGGAACTGAAGAAAAACGGCCTTGATAAAACCATGCTTTCCATTAAGGACAGTGCGCTTAAGAGCATCATCACTTATTATACGAAGGAAGCGGGAGTCAGAAGCCTTGAGAGAAAGATAGGCGATATTTGCAGGAAGGCGGCAAGGGAAATTCTGGAAGAGCGGGAGAACGGCGATGAAGAGATCAAAAGGATCAGTGTCACAGCTTCCAATCTGGAAAAATATCTGGGAAAGAAAAAGTTCAGTCTGGAAAAAGCCGATAAAAAACCGCAGGTGGGAATTGTAAGGGGACTTGCATGGACCAGCGTTGGTGGGGAAACACTTCAGATTGAGGTCAACATGATGCCGGGTAAAGGAGATATCGATCTCACCGGTCAAATGGGTGATGTGATGAAGGAATCCGCCATTATCGCCATGAGTTATGTGCGTTCCATCAGTAAGGAGCATGGCATTAAGCCGGAAATCTTCAAGGAAAATGATTTTCATATTCATATTCCGGAGGGGGCAGTACCCAAGGATGGACCAAGCGCAGGTGTTACCATGGCAACGGCAATCTTTTCTACTGTTACAGGACGAAAGGTGCGAAGCGATATTGCGATGACGGGGGAGATTACCTTAAGAGGCAGATCACTTCCCATCGGTGGATTAAAAGAAAAAATACTGGCAGCTAAAATGGCAGGGGTGAAGGAGGTACTGGTACCTCTTGAAAATAAGAAGGATATTGAAGAAATTTCCGATGAGATCAAGGAAGGTCTTGTGATCACCTTTGTCAGCAATATGAAAGAAATACTGACAAGAGCGCTTGTGTAGAAATAGGAGAACGGCCAAATGGTTATCAAAAACGTAAATCTGGAAACAGTATGTGGTATTACCAGTACACTTCCTGACAATCAGTATCCGGAATTTGCATTTGCGGGAAAAAGTAATGTGGGAAAATCCTCCCTGATCAATGGATTGATGAACCGGAAATCACTGGCAAGAACCAGTGCTCAGCCGGGAAAGACCCAGACGATCAATTTTTACAATATCAATGACGAATGCTATTTTGTGGATCTGCCCGGTTACGGCTATGCCCGTGCAAATGAAGAGATCAAAGCAAAATGGGGGAAGATGATCGAAAATTATCTTCACAGGTCAAAGCAGCTGAAAGCGGTATTTTTGTTGGTGGATATCCGCCATGAGCCTTCGGGCAACGACAGACTGATGTATGAGTGGATCTTAAACCAGGGCTTCGAGCCTGTGATCATTGCAACAAAGCTGGACAAAATCAACAGAAGCCAGATACAGAAGCAGATAAAGCAGATCAAAGAAGGCTTGAAGGTGGTAAAGGGTACTGTTGTGATCCCTTATTCTGCACAGACAAAGCAGGGCAGAGACGAAATTTATGAGTTGCTTGATTCTTATCTGGTAAAAGCTTCGGAGAACTGAATGCCGGGCTTTGGAGGTACTTTATGAATAGCAGTAGGAAACGGACATATTTAAAGGTTTTTTTGAATCTTGGAATTTCACTTTGCATCCTGTTGGTTTGTGTTTTTCTGCTACCTCGGATCATTATCTGGTTTATGCCCTTCGTGACGGGCTGGATTATCGCATTGATTGCAAGCCCTCTGGTTCATTTCTTTGAGAAGAGATTGAAAATCAGAAGAAAAGCGGGAACTGCGTTTGTAATCATCTCGGTGATAGCCCTTGTGATTCTGGCGGGATATCTGATCGGAGCACAGCTTGTGGAGCAGATTGCGGAATTTATCGGAGATGTACCAAAGTTGTGGGAGGCTGCCCAGGAGGATTTTGCGCAGATTGGAGAAAAGCTTTCTGTGGCACTCAAATACCTGCCGTCGGAATTACAGCTTACCATTAACAGTATTACAGGAAATGTGCAGGAATATTTCGGCGGAATCATGGAAAGTATCAGCGAACCTACTATCACGGCGCTCGGCAATTTCGTGGGAAGCTTGCCCAATATTGTGATCAGTGTGATCATGAGCCTTTTGTTTGCTTACTTTTATGTGGCGGATAAGGGTTATCTTTCGGGCCTTTTGGAAAAGGCAATTCCGGATTCCGTATTGGTTCGCCTTCAAATGATCAAACGCGGACTCACTAAAGCCGTAGGCGGTTACTTTAAAGCGCAGCTTAAAATAGAGGTCTGGATGTATCTTTTACTGGGAATCGGATTTTCCATTCTTCAGGTAAAGTATGCTTTCCTGATTGCTATTGGCGTGGCAATCCTGGATCTTCTGCCTTTCTTTGGGACGGGCACAGTTTTGATCCCCTGGGCAATTATAAAGTTTCTCAGTGCAGACTATAAGATGGTGATAGGACTTCTGATTATCTGGGGTGTTGGGCAGCTGGCAAGACAGCTCATACAGCCGAAGATTGTGGGGGATTCCGTCGGACTTGCACCAATACCTACGATTATTCTTTTGTTTGTGGGCTATCGTGTGGCCGGCGTAATAGGTATGATCATTGCGGTTCCTATCGGTATTATTATTTTAAACCTTTACGAAGAAGGAGTTTTCGATACTACGATTAACAGTCTGAAGATCCTCTATGCCGGAATCAGTAATTTCAGACATCTGACGAAAGAGGATATGGAGGAAGTGGAGCATTACAGAAAAAGACAGGAAACTGTTAAAATAGAAAAGGAGGACGAATGATGAAAGTCACAGTATACAATTGCAGGGAGTTCGATGAGAAAGAGTTGTTTCTCAAATATGAGAAGGAACTGGGAATGGAGCTGGTGCTTTGTCCCGATGCGCCGAATGAGGAGAATGCTTCCCTGGCAAAAGGCAGCGAATGTATTGATATCATAACCTCTAAGATGCCAAGAGAGTTGCTTCAGATATTTGCTTCCTACGGAGTAAAATATGTAGTTACAAGGACTATTGGATACGACCATATTGATGTAAAGGCAGCAAAAGAACTTGGCATGACAGTAGCCAATGCACCTTACGGACCAAATGGAGTGGCAGATTATGCAGTGATGCTGATCCTTATGACGATCCGCAAGATGAAGAGTATTGTGAATCGTACCAGAGTTCAGGATTATACCCTGAAAGGACTTATGGGAAGAGAACTGAAGGATTTGACTGTGGGTGTCATCGGAACAGGTAGAATTGGAAGAACCGTGCTTAAGAATCTGTCAGGCTTTGGATGTAAACTGATTGCTTATGATGTATATGAGAATGAAGAGGTAAAAAACAGCGGTGTAACATATGTCACGCTTGATGAGATGTGGAAGCAGGCAGATGTGATCACGTTACATGCCCCTCTCACTGAGGACAATCATCACATGATAAATAAAGAGGCAATCTCTAAGATGAAGGATGGCGTTATGATCGTCAATACGGCAAGAGGCGGTCTGATCGATTCGGAAGCTTTGATCTCGGGAATCGAGTCCGGAAAAATTGGTGGGGCAGGTCTTGATGTGGTGGAAAATGAATTTGGATTGTATTATTATGACCACAAAGAAGATATACTATGTAACAGGGAACTTTCTATTCTCAGAGGCTTTCCTAATGTGACAGTGAGCCACCATATGGCTTTCTACACGGATGACTGCACGGAAACCGTTGTGAGAGATTCTCTGCTTGGCTGTAAGTGTTTTGTGGAAGGCAGGGAAAATCCCTGGGAGGTAAAATAGTTTGCGCAATTTCAAGGTGACTTTGCAATATGAGGGAACCAGGTACCAGGGCTGGCAGAAGCAGGAGAGTACGGATAATACCATTCAGGGAAAACTGGAAGCGCTTTTGTCTAAGATGGCGGGAACGAAGGTTGAAATTCAAGGCTCCGGGAGAACCGATGCCGGTGTGCACGCGGCAGGACAGGTAGCCAATTTCCATCTGGATACGGATCAAAGTCCATCGCAGATCATGGATTACATGAATTTTTATCTTCCCGAGGATATTGCTGTCATTTCTATTGAGGAGGTACCGGAGCGTTTTCACAGCAGGTTAAATGCAAAAGGGAAAACCTATCTTTACCGGGTGATCAATTCCCCTGTTCCTCACATTTTTGACAGAAAATATGCCTGGACAGTGGAAGAAAAACTGGATGTGGATGCTATGAGAAAGGCTGCGGCCTTCTTGGAAGGGACCCATGATTACAAAGCATTCACTTCCCTGAAAAAGAGCAAAAAATCAACTGTCAGGACAGTTGAGCGCATTTTGATAGAGGAAGTAGAAGATGAAATTCGATTTACATTTAGAGGAGACGGCTTTTTGTACCATATGGTCCGCATTATGATGGGGACTCTGATTGAGGTGGGGTTGCATAAGAAGAAACCCGAAGAAATAACAGGTATTTTTGAGAAAGGTCTGCGGGAGAATGCCGGAGAACTTGTGCCTGCTAAGGGACTCACTTTATTGGAGGTTCGTTATTAGTGCAGAATGAAAGAAAGAGTATTTTATTCAAAAGAACCATTTTCTTTATCTATCTGCTGATTGTAATAAAATTGATCATATTTAAATATCCCTATGAGCAGCTTAAGGCCATTGCGGACTCCTGGGAAAAAGGTGTGATCCTGGAGGGCCTGGATACCGCTAATTTTACACTGTTTAAAACCATAAGGATGTATATCAAATATTCTTATAAATTGAACAGCTTTGAGAATCTGATCGGAAATATAGTGGTCTTTGTTCCATACGGATTTTTGTTTCCCTGTGTGCTGAAGAAGGGAAGTAATGTTTTTGTGATGCTGCTTAATGCATTTCTCTTTGTCACGGGAATTGAGATATTTCAGCTTTTCAGCGCATTTGGTGCATTTGATGTGGATGACATTCTGCTCAACTGTGTTGGGGCAGTGATAGGATATTTGCTGTATCTGATATTGAGAAGATAAAGGATATCAAAATAAAGGAGGAAAAATAGGTTATGGCTAATTTTTTGAAGAATTTGAAGGCAAACTATACACTGTCTGCCATTATCTGCGTGGTCATCGGTGTGGTGCTGATCATCTGGCCGGGGACTTCCACACAGGTGGTGTGCATGGTACTGGGAGGAATGCTGATGATCTACGGTATCGTTCAGATTATCCTGTATCTGTTCGCGCGGGAGAGAACACTGTATTTGCAGGGAATGCTGATACTGGGTATTGTTTTCAGTGTGGTGGGAGCCTGGATCTTATTAAAGCCGGAGACCATTATTGCTGCGGTACCGATTATTATGGGTATCATTATCATCATGCACGGACTTCACAATGCCATTCAGGCAATCGATCTGAAGAAGATGGATTATGAGAACTGGTGGGTTGCCCTTCTGTTCGGAATCCTTACGATCGTTTTGGGAGTTGTGTTGGTCTGCAATCCTTTCGGTGCAGTGGAGATTGTGGTGAGAGTCATCGGTGCTTTCCTGATCTACGATGGGATTTCCGATATGTGGATTCTTTCAAGATTGTTCAAAACAAAGAAAAATGCAGAGAGGATCATTGATGCGGAAGCAACTGTCATTGATGAGGATAAATAGTGTACAAAAAATTATAAAAAATTTGTGAAAAATGTGTTGACAACATTTTTTCATCGTGATATGATGCAATACATAAAAGCGAAGGCGCTATGGGATATCCGTAGTGCCTTTTATTTTATGAAATGATCTGCAGAGCAGATCAGAAATTGGTATCCTCTGTAACCAAGGGAATAGCAGAGGGAAAATAAACTTATTAAAAATGCGAAGCAAAGGTGCTTGTCAGGGATGACAATATCTTCAGCTTCGTTTTTTTAATGTGAGGAGGAAAAATTATGACAGAAGAAATTATGAGTGCCGTAAGCGGCGAAGTATTCGGTGTCTGGTTCCTGATCGGTGCAGCACTGGTATTCTGGATGCAGGCAGGCTTTGCAATGGTGGAGACAGGCTTTACCAGAGCGAAGAATGCAGGAAACATCCTGATGAAGAATCTGATGGATTTCTGTATCGGTACCGTTGTTTTCATCCTGATTGGTTTCAGCTTACTGCTTGGTGAGGATATGATCGGTCTGATCGGAAAGCCCGGCTTTGATATCTTCACAAACTATGCAGAATTTGACTGGTCTAACTTCGTATTTAACCTGGTATTCTGCGCAACCACAGCAACCATTGTTTCCGGTGCTATGGCTGAAAGAACAAAATTTTTATCTTATTGTATTTATTCCGCAGTGATCTCAGCTTTGATCTATCCCATTGAAGCACACTGGATCTGGGGCGGCGGCTGGCTTGCACAGCTTGGCTTCCATGATTTTGCAGGTTCTTGTGCGATTCACATGGTTGGTGGTATTTCCGCTTTGATCGGTGCTAAAATTCTTGGACCTCGTATCGGTAAGTTTGTGAAGGATAAAGACGGAAAGATTACAAAGGTAAATGCATTCCCCGGACACAACCTTCCCATTGGCTGCCTTGGTGTATTCATTCTCTGGCTTGGCTGGTATGGATTTAACGGTGCAGCTTGTACCAGTTTGGAACAGCTTGGATCCGTATTTGTAACAACAACAGTTGCTCCCGCAATTGCAACAGTCGTATGTATGATCTTTACCTGGATCAAGTATGGTAAGCCTGATGTTTCCATGTGTCTCAATGCTTCTCTTGCAGGACTTGTAGCAATCACAGCTCCCTGCGATGTGACAGATGTGACAGGTGCAATCGTTATTGGTGCGGTAGCAGGAGTTTTGGTAGTATTTGGCGTATGGCTTCTTGATTACAAATTACATATTGATGATCCGGTTGGTGCCGTTGCTGTTCACTGCTTAAACGGTATCTGGGGTACCATCGCAGTTGGTTTATTCGCAACAACCTCCGCACCCGGAAATGACAGTGTGGTTGGACTTTTCTATGGCGGCGGATTTAAACTTTTAGGAATTCAGCTTCTTGGTTTCCTTGCAGTAGCTGCATGGACAGCTGTGACAATTACAATTACATTCCTTGTAATCAAGGCAGTTGTCGGACTTCGTGTCAGTGAAGAGGAAGAGATCGTTGGTCTTGACTCCTGTGAACATGGTCTTACATCAGCGTATGCAGGCTTCAGCATCATGGATATTTCCAATACCATGACAATGGAAGTAAACGAAAATACAGATCTTGGTACAGATGATTATGCCGTAGCTTCCGGGGCACAGAAGGATGCCGCAGTCAAGGTTGTGGCAGCGCCTGCTTCACCTACAGGAATTTACAAGGTTTCCATTATTGCAAAGCTGTCCAGATATGATCACCTGAAGAAAGCGATGAATGATCTGGGTGTAACAGGTATGACAGTGACGCAGGTTATGGGCTGTGGTATTCAGAAGGGTGCCGGCGAGATGTATCGTGGAGTTGAAGTGGATGCAACCTTACTTCCCAAGGTTAAGGTTGAGGTTGTTGTCAGCAAGATCCCTGTTGAAAGCGTGATCGAGGCTGCCAAGAAGGCACTTTACACCGGACACATCGGCGATGGTAAGATCTTTGTATACAACGTAGATAAGGTTGTAAAGGTTCGTACCGGTGAAGAGGATTTCGCAGCACTTCAGGATGTAGAATAAATAAGCGTTTATCTATTCCCTTAGTTTAGTATATACATAAAGGGGACGCCCCGGAAGGAAACTTCCGGGGCGTCTTCTTTATTATTGTGCGCCTGGCGGCGCACGTTTCCAATGGGTGCAAGTCGTGTGTTCTGCAAG
>CAMEIH010000059.1 GCA_945917985.1 uncultured Clostridium sp.
CCAGAGTGTAAGACTAAATTCAGCCCAAGGTGGAATTTACTTTTTTATTTAACGTAATACAAAATCAATGGAAAAATCCCTTGCAAGAGGGATTTTTCTGTGCTATAATCTTCACGTTGCGGTATGCCGCAATGAAACTATAAATCACGCGCGTTTTAAGTCTGCCGGTGCTTCTTAACGCGGAAGTTGGCAGAAGAGTGAGATGCGCGGAAGTCTAACCAAACGGAGGTAGAAACATGAGCGTTATTTCAATGAAACAGTTACTTGAAGCAGGTGTTCATTTCGGACATCAGACCAGAAGATGGAACCCCAAGATGGCTCCCTACATCTTTACAGAGAGAAACGGTATCCACATCATCGACTTACAGAAGTCTGTAGGTAAGGTTGATGAGGCTTACAGAGCAGTGTTCGAGATCGCTGCACAGGGCGGAACCATTCTTTTTGTTGGTACCAAGAAGCAGGCACAGGATGCTGTTAAGACAGAAGCTGAGCGCTGCGGTATGTATTATGTAAATGAGAGATGGCTTGGCGGTATGCTTACCAATTTCAAGACCATTCAGAGCAGAATTGAAAGATTGAGAGCAATCGAGACAATGGCAGAGGACGGCACCTTTGATGTGCTTCCCAAGAAGGAAGTTATCGCACTCAAGAAGGAATGGGAAAAGCTTGAGAAGAACCTTGGCGGTATCAAGACCATGACAAGAATTCCCGATGCTATTTTCGTTGTAGATCCCAAGAAGGAAAGAATCTGCGTACAGGAAGCTCACACACTGGGAATTACACTGATCGGTATCGGTGATACCAACTGTGATCCTGAAGAATTAGACTATATCATCCCCGGTAATGATGATGCCATCAGAGCCGTAAAACTGATCGTTGCCAAGATGGCAGACGCTGTGATCGAAGCAAATCAGGGTGAGGAAGCAATCACCGCTGAAGATGCCGGTGTGACAGAAGAAGCAGTGGAAGCTGCAGAAGCTACCGATATCGAAGAAGTAGCAGATGCTGAATAATCAGGTTCGCTTAAGAAGTGACATAACACAGAAAGGAATTGAATAAAATGGCAAATATTACAGCAGCAATGGTAAAAGAATTAAGAGAAATGACCGGCGCAGGTATGATGGATTGTAAAAAGGCCCTTGGCGAGACAGACGGCGATATG
The DNA here is from genome assembly GCA_945917985.1 of uncultured Clostridium sp. Classification (GTDB taxonomy): domain Bacteria; phylum Bacillota; class Clostridia; order Lachnospirales; family Lachnospiraceae; genus Suilimivivens. Next base: position 1,163 of record CAMEIH010000059.1, read on the forward strand.
GATGCAGCTGTTGAGTTCCTCAGAAAGAACGGACAGGCAAAAGCAGAGAAGAAAGCCGGAAGAATCGCAGCAGAAGGTCTTTGCTGTGTAACCGTAAAGGATGATAAGACAGCAGCAGTCGTGGAGGTTAACTCCGAGACTGACTTTGTTGCAAAGAATGAAGAATTCCAGAGCTTTGTGAAGGCAGTTGCAGATCAGGCAGTAAATTCCGATGCAGCTGACATGGATGCTTTCCTTGCAGAAACCTGGAACGCAGACGCTTCCATGACAGTGAAGGAAGCACTGGTTGCCAAGGTTGCAAAGATCGGTGAGAACTTAAATATCAGAAGATTTGAAAAGGTTGTTGCAGATAACGGCTGTGTTGTTTCTTATGTACACGGCGGCGGAAGAATCGGCGTTATCGTGGAAGCACAAACAGATGTTGTAAACGATGCAATCAAGGAAGCTCTGACCAACATTGCTATGCAGGTTGCGGCACTTTCTCCCAAGTATGTATCTACAGCTGATGTATCTGAAGAATATAAGGCACATGAGAAGGAGATTCTTATGGCTCAGATCGCTAACGATCCCAAGATGGCAGGTAAGCCTGAAAAGGTAATCGAAGGCGCAGTTGTGGGACGTCTCAACAAGGAGTTAAAGGAAGTCTGCCTCCTTGAGCAGGTTTATGTTAAGGCAGAGGACGGCAAACAGACAGTTGCCCAGTATGTGGCACAGGTTGCAAAGGAAACAGGAGCAAACCTTTCCATTAAGAAGTTTGTTCGTTTTGAGACCGGTGAAGGTCTTGAGAAGAAGGTTGATGACTTCGCAGCAGAGGTTGCAGCACAGGCTGGTATGTAATATAAGAAATTTTCTTAAAATTGTATAAAAAACTGAAATGAACGGCAGCTATGGGAATCCTGTAGCTGCTGTTTTTTTGCTTCAAAGGAAATATTCGGTTTATATATTAAAAATTTATAAAAAATGTAGAAAACGGGCGATAGGAATTGACAAACATGCAGTCTTTTTGATAAACTGTTAACGTTGTGAAAAAGGAACGATGGGGTTTGACGGATATCAACACTATGGTTCTTTTCTTTTTAATATCGGATAAGGAGTTGTAGATATGTTAAAGTATGTTGCAAAACGAATCGGCCTTGCAATTGTTACGATATGGGCAGTTGCGACCATCACATTTTTTCTGATGAATATGGTTCCGGGAGGACCTTTCCTTTCAGAAAAAGCGATCAGCCCTCAGGCAACAGCGGCACTGGAGGCAAAATATGGTCTGGATAAGCCCTTATTTCAACAATATCTTACTTATATTACGGACGCTCTTCACGGAGATTTTGGCGACAGCTTGAAGCAGCGCGGAAGAACGGTTATGGATATCATATTGATGAAGTTTCCTGTGTCTGCCAGACTGGGAGGCGTTTCTGTCCTTGTCTCTCTGCTCATCGGTATTCCTCTTGGCTGTATTGCGGCACTCAAGAGAGGAAAATTCCTCGACAGCCTCATCAGCGTGGTAGCTACCTGCGGTATTGCGGTGCCAAGCTTTGTGATCTGTACGGTACTGCTGTATTTTCTGGGAGTAAATTTACAGCTTTTGCCAACCATGGGACTGACATCGTGGAAGCATTATATTATGCCGGTGATGGCACTGTCATTTTATCCTACGGCCTACATCATGAGACTGATGCGATCCTCCATGCTGGATGTACTGGGTCAGGATTATATGCGCACGGCAAGAGCAAAAGGTCTTTCAGGTGGTGTAATTTTGTTTAAACATGCGCTGAGAAATGCTATTTTGCCGGTAGTTACCTATGTGGGACCCATGCTTGCCTACACGGTGACGGGAAGCTTCGTTGTGGAAAAGATTTTTACGATTCCGGGACTTGGCGGTGAATTTATCAAGGCCATCAACGGACGTGACTATACATTGATCATGGGAACTACGATTTTCCTGGCAACCTTGATCATTATTATGAATGTGGTGGTAGATATCGTTTATAAGATAGTTGACCCCAGAATCAAATTGAAGTAAGGAGATTAAGGCATTATGAAACAGAATCCATTGAGCTTTCAATTAAAACTTAATCCTGATGATTTTCTGCCTGCATCCGAGGAGGAAAAGCAGAGCCAGGTTATTATGAGGGAGAGTGTCAGCTTCTGGAAAGACGGTATGCGTCGTCTCGTAAAGAATAAGGTGGCTATGGTCAGTCTTGTGGTGATCATTCTGGTTATGATCTTTTCCTTTATTGTGCCTGCCTTTTATCCTTATTCTTATAAAGAACAGATCAAAGGAGCCAACAATCTGGCACCTATGCAATATTCAGCACAGGAACAGGCCAGAATTGATGCGGGAGAAAAAGTTTTTCCTCACATTTTCGGAACTGATAAGATGGGGCGTGACTATGCCATCCGTGTCATGATGGGAAGCCGTATTTCTCTGCTGGTAGGCTTGATCGCCACAGGTATCATTCTGATCATCGGTTCTATCTACGGATCCATTGCAGCTTTTTTCGGCGGATGGGTAGATCTTGTGATGATGCGTATTGTGGATATTATTTATACAATACCCGATATCCTTTTAATTGTGCTTTTGTCTTTTGCACTTAAGGCACCATTGGAAGGTCTGAAAAATGTGCCCGGTTTTTCCTGGGTTGGTGTGGTAGGTGAGAATCTGATCAGTATCTTTGTGGTGTTTGCCCTTTTGTACTGGGTAGGTATGGCAAGAATGGTCAGAAGCCAGGTACTGATGCTGAAGGAAAGTGAATACGTGACGGCAGCAAGAGCCCTTGGCGTGAGCAATGGTAAGATTATCAGAAAGCATCTTCTTACCAACTGTATCGGTACACTTATTGTTACCACGACACTGCAGATCCCTTCCTCCATTTTTACGGAAAGCTTTTTAAGCTTTCTCGGAATGGGTGTGGCAGTACCGCTGCCTTCCCTGGGAAGTCTTGCGAGCGATGCAATCAATGGTATGAACACATACCCTTATCTGTTATTTATACCGGCACTTTTGATAAGCCTTATCATTTTGAGCTTCAATCTGCTGGGAGACGGACTTCGGGATGCGTTTGACCCTAAATTAAAAAATTAGGAAAGGCGGTTTAAGAAGATGTCAGAATATCTTGTTGATATAAAAAACGAACGACTTTCTTTTTTTACTCCGGCAGGAGAAGTAAAAGCGTTAAATGATGTCTCCATTCATTTAAAGGAAGGAGAAGTTCTGGGTATTGTGGGAGAAAGCGGTTCCGGTAAATCTGTTACGGCTTACAGTCTTATGGGACTGACTGCCTATCCGGGCAGACTGATCGGCGGAAGCCTTAGCTTTAATGGCCATCAGATCGATCAGATGAGTGAGAAGGAAATGAGAAAGATAAGGGGAAATGAAATCTCCATTATTTTCCAGGATCCCATGACCAGCTTAAATCCCGTTTATACTGTAGGAAATCAGATTATGGAGGTGATCCTGCTCCATACTGACAAGAATAAAGCACAGGCAAAGGAGAGGGCAAAGGAACTTTTGCAGCTGGTAGGAATCAATGAACCTGACAAGAGATTAAAACAATACCCTCACGAACTGTCCGGCGGTATGCGTCAGCGTGTGATGATCGCCATGGCCCTTGCCTGTGAACCAAAGCTTCTGATTGCGGATGAGCCTACCACGGCGCTGGATGTGACCATTCAGGCACAGATACTGGAGCTTATGATGGAACTGAAGGATAAGCTCGGCATGGCTATCATTATGATTACACATGACCTTGGCGTAGTGGCCAGTATGTGTGAGAGAATTGCAGTCATGTATGCAGGTAAGGTTGTGGAATACGGTACAGCAGAGGATATTTTTTATAATCCCAAGCATCAGTACACCAAAGGACTGATTCGCTCCATTCCGAGAATTGATACAAAGGAGCATGAGAGACTGGTTCCCATTGAGGGGACACCGGTTGATCTCTTAACTACTCTCACGGGTTGCCCCTTTGCTCCAAGATGTGAGGAATGTATGAAGATCTGCTTAAGAGAAATGCCTCCGGTTACCAATTTTGGGGAAGTTCATTATACCCAGTGCTGGCTGAATCAGAAAGAAGAGATGGAGAAAGGAGCCGCAAATGATTGATACGTTAGTTCAGGTAGAACATTTACAGCAGTATTTCCCTGCAGGCGGTTACGGAAAGAAAAAGAAATATATTCAGGCGGTTGATGATGTTTCCTTTACCATTGAAAGAGGGGAAACATTGGGACTGGTTGGGGAGTCAGGCTGCGGAAAGACCACTACCGGACGTACCCTTCTTAGGCTTTATGAGCCTACAGGTGGACGGTTCGTCTATGACAATGAAGTGATTTTCGATGTGGCTAAGAAGACCTACGCTGATATGCTTCCTTACCGCAAAAAAATGCAGATTGTATTTCAGGACCCTTATGCCAGCCTTGATCCCCGTATGACGGTTGGAGATATTGTAGGGGAAGCCATTGATGTGCACAAGCTGGCTGCGAATAAAAAGGAAAGATATGATATTATTATAGAGATGTTGCGCAGGGTGGGACTCAACTCTGAACATGCCAACAGATATCCCCATGAGTTTTCCGGCGGACAGCGTCAGCGTGTGGGAATTGCCAGAGCCCTGGCAGTGAATCCGGAATTTATTGTGTGTGATGAACCGATTTCTGCGCTGGATGTTTCTATTCAGGCTCAGGTCATCAACATGTTTGAGGATCTGCAGGCACAGATGGGGCTGACCTATCTGTTCATCGCCCATGATCTTTCTGCCGTAAAGCATATTTCTAACAGAATCGGTGTTATGTATCTTGGAAGAATGGTGGAACTTGCTGACAGCTATGAGCTGATCAGCCGGCCCTTACATCCTTATACCAAGAGCCTGATCTCTGCGATTCCCATTGCAGATCCCAAGGCGGCAAAGGAAAGTAAACGAATTGTGCTTGAGGGAGATGTGCCAAGTCCCCTTAATCCCCCTTCCGGATGCCGTTTCCGTACCAGGTGTCCCTATGCGGATGAGAGATGTGCCGCAGAGGTTCCGGAGTGGAAGGAAGTGGAAAAGGGACATTTTGCAGCTTGTCATCATATTGACAAGTGTAATTAAATGTGATAAACCGATATAGATGCGAAAGCGTCTGTATTGTTTATAAATCAAATCTTTTAAGAGGAGGAACTATTATGAAGAAGAGAGTACTTGCACTCGTTCTTGCAGCTACCATGGTTCTCGGCCTGACAGCCTGCGGTGGCAGCAGTGAAGGAACAGCTTCCACAGGAAGCGATACTACTGCTGAGACTGCAACAGAGAATAGCGGTGATACTGCAGAGAGTACAGAAGCAGCAGCTTCTACAGGAGAAAAGATCTTATCTGTGCAGGTAGGACCTGATCCTGAAACAATCGATCCTGCATTAAACAGTGCAGTTGATGGCGGTAACATGTTGTTACATGCATTTGAATGTCTTCTGGCAGTAGACCAGGATGGCAAGCTGATTCCCGGACAGGCAGAAAGCTGGGAAACAAGCGAAGACGGTCTTACATGGACATTCCATTTAAGAGACGGTTTAAAGTGGTCTGACGGATCTGACCTGACAGCAAATGATTTCGTTTACAGCTGGAAGAGAGTATGTGATCCTATGGTTGCAGCACCTTATGCTGAAACAGTACTGAGCATGGTGGAAGGCTATGATCAGGCAATCGAAGGTGATCTGGATGCTCTTCAGGTTGCAGCTTCCGATGATCAGACACTGGTTGTTACTTTAAGCGCACCCTGCTCCTATTTTGGAAGCCTGGCAGCGTTTGCTACTTTGAGCCCTGTTCAGGAGGCTACTGTTGAAGCAAACGGTGATGCATGGGCAACTTCAGCAGAAACCTACATTTCCAACGGACCTTTCTATGTTTCAGAATGGGTACCCGGATCTCACATCCTTATGAGCAAGAACCCTTACTACTGGAATGCTGATGCGATCAAGCTCGACGGCATTAAGTGGAATCTGATCGAGGATGCAAACGCAGCTTACAGTGCATATCAGACAGGCGAAGTTCTGATGATCAAGGATGTTCCTACAGAGGAAATCCCTTCCTTGACAGGAAGCTCTGATTTCTATGTAGATCCCATCATCGGTACCTACTATGTAAGTCTGAATATTGAGAGAGAGCCTTTTAACGATGCGAAGGTTCGTAAGGCACTCAGCCTTGCAATCGACCGTGAGTATGTTGCAGGCACATTAATGCAGGGTACTTACACTGCAGCAAGCAACTTTATGGGTCCCGGCTGGATTGATACAGACGGAAGCCAGTTTATGGACAATGCAAACGGCGGTCAGGTTTACATTGACACCACAAACTTTGAGGCAAACTTAGAGGAAGCTAAGCAGCTCCTTGCTGAGGCAGGTTATCCTGACGGAGAAGGCTTCCCTACCATTACCTATTCAACCAATGATGCAGGTTACCACAAGGTAGTTGCTGAATATTTACAGCAGGCATGGGCTGAGCTTGGTATCGATCTTCAGGTAGATATCGTTGAATGGGCAAGCTTCACTCCTATGAGACGTAACGGTGATTTCGATGCAGCACGTAATGGCTGGGTTGGTGACTACAGTGATCCTTCCAACATGTTAGACCTGTTCTATTCAACCAACGGTAACAATGATGGTAAGTTCAACAATGCAGAATATGATGCAGCTATGGATGTATCCAAAACAACTCTTGATGCAGCTGAGCGTTCCGAAGCTCTTCACAAAGCAGAGGATATTCTGATGGAAGAGGCAGGATGTATTCCTGTAGCTTACTACAATGACTTCTGGTTACAGAGTGAAAAGATCACAGGATCCTGGCATTCACCTTATGGCTACTGGTACTTCATGTACGCAGATATTGCAGAATAATGTGATAGAAACAAGCAAATAAAATTATTTTAAATTAATTAAAAAGCGGACTCAATCTTGTATTGAGTCCGTTTTATTTTTGTGATAAACTATAAACATATCATGTTAAAGGAGTAGATTTTCATGGAGGAAACAGCCGCCCACAGAAAACGGATCAGGCGTCTGAAGAAAATGATACTGGGTACGGTGGCCATGGCAATTCTGATTCCAATCGTAATTTGCATCATTCTGGGAGTACGTGTGGCGGTACTGTCCGATAAGACGAAAGAACTGAAGGCACAGCTTGAGGAAGAAAGGAATAAGCCAGAAGAAGTAACAGGTGTTTTTTCTACAGCATATATAGAGGAATCAAAAAGAGAAGAGGAAATAGAAATCCTTTCGAAAGAGGAACCGGCAGAAAAAACAGAGGATGTCAAAAAGATTTATCTCACTTTTGATGACGGACCAAGCAGCAGTACCAATGAAATCCTTGATATTTTAAAGGCTTATGATGTAAAAGCAACTTTCTTTGTTGTGGGAAAGACAGATGAAGCATCGAAAGAAGCCTATCGCAGGATCGTTGCGGAAGGTCATACTTTGGGAATGCACTCCTACAGTCATAAATATGATGAAATTTATCAGTCGGAAGAAAGCTTTAAAGAGGACCTTTCAAAACTTCAGGAATATCTGTATGAGGTCACGGGAGTATGGCCAAGGTATTACCGGTTTCCGGGGGGAAGCTCCAATACGGTGAGCAGGACAGATATGCAGGCTCTGATCGCATGGCTGAATGAAAATGACATTACCTATTATGATTGGAATGTGGCATCCGGTGATGCGGTGAACGGTCAACTTTCCAAAGAAACAATTGTAAACAATTGCCTGTCGGGAATCGGCAAGCAGGCGGAATGCATGATCCTGCTGCATGACGCATCGGATAAAAGGTCTACGGCAGAGGCGTTGCCCGAAATTATTTCACAGATCAGAATGGCAGGAGATGTCTGCTTTTTGCCCATTACGGATGAGACAGTTCCGATACAGCATGTAAAAGAAAAAACAACTCAGGATAATTAAAAGTGTGAATATACCTTGTTGAATCAAAAGATTCAATAAGCGATAAGAATAAAGATACGAATGGAGGACTTTAGAATGGGATTCTTCTCAGATTTAAAGGATGATTTATCACAGGCAGTCAATGAACTGCTGCCGGAAGAGGAACTTGCAAAAGAAAGCGATGTCAAGGAAGAGGAAACGGCAGCTCCGGAGGAAACAAGTGAAACGGTAAATGGCTTTGATACGGATCTTGGAGCTATGCTCGACAAGGTGGAAGAAATGGAAGTGCCCGAGGAACAACCCATTTATGTGGCGCCTGCAGCTGCTGAGGCAGTCGTGGAAACCGTGCCTGTCAGCGCGAAGAATGTTGCCAATGAAGTCTCTGTGTTAACAGACAGCATGATCATCAACGGTAATATTGCAACAGAAGGTGCTCTTGATGTGAGAGGCAGTATTGTCGGAAATGTGGAGGCTCTGGGCAAATTGAACATTACCGGTGTGATTCAGGGAAATTCCCAGGCTGCTGAAATATATGCCGAGGGAGCTAAGATTACCGGTGAACTTCGAAGCGGCGGCAGCGTTAAAATTGGACAGAGTACCGTCATCATTGGAAATATTTATGCAAACAGTGCCGTGATTGCAGGGGCTGTGAAAGGTGATATTGATGTGAAGGGTCCTGTCATTTTAGATTCTTCCGCCATAGTAATGGGCGATATCAAATCCAAATCCGTACAGATCAATAACGGTGCCGTTATTGAAGGTATGTGTTCGCAGTGCTATGCGGAGGTAAATCCAACTTCTTTCTTCGAAGAATTGAAAAAGATGAAATAGGAAGGTTGCGGATATGAAAAGAATATTACTGAAATTAAGCGGAGAAGCCCTTGCCGGTGACAAGAAGATGGGATTCGATGAGGAAACTGTAAAAGGTGTGGCTCTTCAGGTAAAGGAGCTGGTTGACAGCGGGATACAGGTTGGAATCGTAACCGGAGGCGGCAATTTCTGGAGAGGTCGTTCCAGTGAGAATATAGACAGAACCAAGGCCGATCAGATCGGAATGCTGGCAACGGTCATGAACTGTATTTACGTTTCCGAAATCTTCAGAAGTGTGGGAATGAAAACGGCTGTGCTGACACCTTTTGAGTGTGGGGCTTTTACCAAACTTTTTTCAAAAGACCGTGCAAACAAGTATTTTGAGAAGGGAATGGTAGTATTTTTTGCAGGCGGTACCGGACATCCTTATTTTTCCACAGATACGGGTGTGGTTCTTCGTGCCATTGAAGTGGAGGCAGAAGTGATTCTTCTTGCCAAGTCCATTGATGGGGTATATGACTCAGATCCCAAGATAAATCCTGCAGCCAGGAAATATGATGAGATTTCCATTGACGAGGTGATTGCTAATAACCTTCAGGTAGTAGACATGACAGCTTCCATATTAGCAAGAGACAACAAAATGCCCATGTGGGTATTTGGGTTAAATGAAGAGAACAGCATAGTAAATACGGTAAATGGCAAATTTACCGGAACCAAAGTAACAGTTTAGGAAGGATGGATATTAACATGAATGAAAAATTAAAAGTATATGATGAGAAGATGCAGAAAACCTATGAACATCTGGAAGCAGATTATCAGGGAATCAGAGCAGGCCGTGCTAACCCTCATGTTCTGGATAAGCTGAGAGTGGATTATTACGGAACGCCTACTCCCATTCAGCAGGTAGGAAATATTACAATTCCGGAAGCCAGAATGATTCAGATTGCACCATGGGAAAAATCATTGATCAAGGATATCGAAAAGGCGATTCTTGCTTCTGATATTGGAATTACCCCTTCCAACGACGGCTCCGTGATCCGACTTGTATTCCCCGAACTCACTGAGGAGCGCAGAAAGGATCTGGTAAAGGAAGTCAAGAAAAAGGCTGAGGAATGTAAGGTTGCTGTCAGAAACATCAGAAGAGACGGCAATGATGCGTTTAAAAAGATTGCCAAGGAGATTTCGGAGGATGAAGTAAAGCAGCTCGAGGATGAACTGCAGAAAATGACAGATAAGTATATCAAAGATGTTGATAAACTTATGGAAGAAAAATCCAAAGAGGTTCTGACTGTATAAAAATAAATGAAAAAATGAGGGAGGGCAGGCTTTTATTCTGCCCTTTTATCTTGGAGAGGAAAAATGGCAAACTTGAGTGAACTGAAAATGCCGAATCATGTGGCAATCATACTTGACGGTAACGGAAGATGGGCGAAAAGTAAAGGCATGCCGAGAAATTACGGTCATGTGCAGGGAGCAAAAACGGTGGAGGTGATCTGTGAGGAAGCGTACAGGATGGGAATTCAATATCTGACTGTCTACGCCTTCAGCACGGAAAACTGGAACAGACCGAAGGACGAAGTGGATGCTCTTATGAAGCTCCTTCGAAATTATATGAAAACCTGTCTGACTACTGCCAAAAAGAACCGGATGTGTGTCCGTGTGCTCGGGGATAAAACAGGTCTTGATGAGGATATCAGACAAAGAATCGCAGAACTTGAAGAGTCCACGAAGGATAATGACGGACTTCACTTTCAGATTGCATTAAATTACGGCGGCAGAGATGAAATCGTGCGTGCCGTGAAAGAGATTGCGGGTAAGGTAAAGGAAGGTGAGCTTGAGCCTTCGGATATCACAGAGCAATACCTGTCGGATATGCTGGATACAAAGGGGCTTCCTGAGCCGGATCTTCTGATCAGAACCTGCAATGAACAGAGAATATCCAATTTCCTTTTGTGGCAGCTTGCGTACACGGAATTTTATTTTACCCCTGTGGCATGGCCGGATTTCTCAAAAGAAGAATTGATAAAAGCTGTGGAAGCATATAATCATAGAGACAGAAGATACGGCCGTATTGAGGAGGAATAGATCATGTTTAAAACACGCCTGATAAGCAGTATAGTGCTTGTGATCCTTGCACTTGTCACCATTTTACAGGGGGGATATTTACTGGCTGCGGTTCTTTTATTTCTTTCCCTCACCGGATATAGGGAGTTGATGAAAGCGTGTAAGCTTTCACCGGAAGGAAAAACAGATGCACTTGAGATAGTAGGTTATGTGGGAATCGTGGCATATTATCTGTTGATGGTATTTTCAGAAAAGGAGCTGTATCTGTTCCTTGCTGTTATCATGATACTGGCTGTTTTTATGTTCCTCTATGTACTGACCTTTCCCAAATATCGGGCTGAACAGATCATGTGTGCCTTTTTCAATGTGGTATATGCGCCGGTGATGTTGTCCTGTATTTACCTGGTAAGAAGTCTGCCCTACGGAGTTTATTCCGTGTGGATGATCTTTATCAGTTCCTGGATCTGCGATACCTGCGCTTATGCGGTGGGTATGCTGATCGGAAAACATAAAATGGTGCCGAAGCTAAGCCCTAAAAAGTCTATCGAAGGTGCTGTCGGAGGCATTGTAGGTTCTGCAATCGTGGGTGCCTTGTATGGATATTTTGTGGTGGAACCTGTGATTACGGAGCAGAATGTGACATGGGCCTTTGTACTGATCAGTGCAGTAGGTGCAGTGATCTCTCAGATCGGGGATCTGGCTGCCTCGGCAATCAAAAGAAATCATGATATTAAGGATTATGGGAAACTGATTCCCGGACATGGCGGAGTGATGGACCGTTTTGACAGTGTGATTTTTACGGCACCCATGATTTATCTGCTTGTTCTTGTATTAATTCACGGATAAAGAGGAAGGATAACTATGTTAGAGAGAAAAATAGGGGTACTGGGATCTACAGGATCTATCGGTACTCAGACGCTTGAAATTGTCCGGAGCAATCCTGATTTTAAAGTAATTGCACTTGCTGCAGGCAGCAATGTGGACCTGATGGAAAAGCAGGCAAGGGAATTTCAGCCGGAGCTTTGTGTGATGTGGACAGAAGAAGCGGCAAAGGAGCTTCGCCTTCGTCTCAGTGATACATCTGTCACAGTGCTTGCAGGCATGGACGGACTTCTCACTCTTGCCGTGATGCCGGAAATACAGATTCTGGTCACCGCAATTGTGGGTATGATAGGTTTGCGCCCCACAATTGCAGCCATTAAGGCAGGAAAAATCATTGCACTTGCCAACAAGGAGACGCTGGTGACGGCGGGGCATATCATTATACCATTGGCAGCAAAGATGCAGGTGCCGATTCTGCCGGTGGACAGTGAACACAGTGCAATTTTTCAGTCCATGGTCGGAGAAAGCAGAAAAAAGGTAAGTAAGATCCTTCTGACCGCATCGGGTGGACCCTTCCGCGGCAAAAAGAGACAGGAACTTCTTGATATTACCGTGGAGGATGCCTTAAAGCATCCCAACTGGTCTATGGGAAGAAAGATTACTATCGATTCGGCGACGCTGGTAAACAAGGGGCTGGAGGTCATTGAAGCAAAGTGGCTTTTCGGGGTAGAACCGGAAAACATTCAGGTGGTGGTGCATCCCCAGAGTGTCATTCATTCCATGGTGGAATATGTGGACGGCGCTGTGATTGCACAGCTTGGCGTGCCGGATATGAAGCTTCCTATCCAGTATGCCTTAACCTATCCTTACAGAAGGCCTATGGAGGGCAAAAAGCTTGATTTCTATGAGCTCTCTTCCATAACCTTTGAAAAACCTGACACAGACACTTTTAAGGGTCTTTCTATGGCATATGATGCAATCGCAGCGGGCGGCAGTATGCCTACCGTGTACAATGCAGCCAACGAGAAGGCGGTCAGCCTATTCTTAAACAGAGAGATTAAGTTTCTTGAGATCTATGATCTGATCCAGGGGGCTATGGAGAATCATAAAGTGAAGGAAAATCCTACGGTGGAGGAAATTCTGGAAGCGGAGGCCGAAGCCTACGAATATATTGACAGTTACAGGAGGTCATAAATTGGCAGTATCCATTGTTTTATTTATTATTATATTTTGTGTGGTGGTAGTTTCCCATGAGTTTGGACATTTCATCGTTGCCAAGAAAAACGGGATTCATGTGCTCGAATTTTTTGTCGGAATGGGGCCTACCCTGCTTTCTTTTACAAAAGGCGGCACCAAGTATTCCTTAAAGCTTCTGCCTATCGGCGGAGCCTGTGTTTTTGAGGGTGAGGACGGTCTGCAGACGGAAAAGGGAGAACTGTCAGAGGGCGCATTTCCAAACGCTTCTGTATGGGCGAGAATTGCCACTGTTTTTGCGGGTCCCCTGTTTAACTTTATCACGGCTTATCTGATGGCACTGATCCTGGTCTGGGAATGCGGAATCTATACGCCTGCCATATCCGGGGTTACCGAAGGCGGTGCAGCAGAGGAAGTGGGAATACAGGAAGGGGATATTATCACAAGGATTGACGGACACAAGGTTCATATGTGGGATGATATCCGTCTCGCGGCTCTGACAAACAGAGGAGAAGAGATGGAGATTGAATATGAAAGACAGGGTGAAAAGCATACGGTTACCTTGAAGCCTGTTTACGATGAGGATGCCGGTTCTTATTATATCGGTGTGCAGGGAGGAAGAGATCTGCTGGTATGCAATGTGCCCCAGACCTTCCAGTACGGGTTCTATGTCATGGAATATTCCGTAAAGGCTACAGTGAAGAGTCTTTCCATGCTGGTCCAGGGACAGCTTTCCAAGGATGATGTCTCAGGACCTGTGGGTTTGGTAAAGTATGTGGATGATACCTACGATGCGGTGAAGGATTACGGTATGATCAATGTGGTTCTGAATATGATCAATATTGCGCTGACGCTTTCCATCAGTCTGGGTATCATGAATCTGCTGCCCCTTCCGGCACTTGACGGCGGGCGTTTGGTATTTTTGCTGATAGAGGCTGTGAGAGGAAAACCGATTCCGCCTGAGAAAGAAGGAATGGTGCATTTAGGCGGCATGATGGCATTTATGGTTTTGATGGTTCTTGTTTTTGTAAATGATATAACAAAATTTTTTAGATAATTAATCGATATTCAGAAAGAATCCTGTACAAAATTACTGAAAATGTACTTTTGGTAATTTTGTACAATGGATTCTTTTTTTATTTTGTCTTATACTGGGTATCACTTCAGAAGTAATCAAGATTCATTCGGAATTCATTCAGTGCTTCACTGAACTTTTCCAAGATAATCACAATCAGATGCATCATAAGAGGAGGTTTCCATTGAAAATTATTTCAGGTGTCTACTGGGATAAAGGAAGGAGAAACCGTAATCAGGATTCTCTTTTATTTGAACAGGTTAACACGAAAAAAGGCAGAGTAGTTCTGGCGGCGGTCAGCGATGGGATAGGAGGGCTTCAGGAAGGAGAGACGGCAAGCGGCTTTATCCTGGAAAAGCTGCTTCAGAATTTTTATCATCAATTGCTCTCCATGATAGGGAAAAGCAAAGGCAGAAGTGCTTTGAGGAGAAGCTTCTTGCGATGCTTTTTTGAGACAAACCGTATCCTCAATCAATATGCAAAGAGTAAGGATATCAAGCTTGGAGCTACCGTTTCCGTATTGTTCCTCTTCAGGGGACGTTACCTGATTGCACATCTTGGGGACAGCAGGATTTACAGAGTTGATCAAAAGGGTAACGTAAAACAGATTACCGAAGATCATTCCCTTGGCAGAAATGCGCTTACAAAATGTATGGGAAGCTTCTCTTATCAGAGCCCTGATATCTATGAGGGACGGATCAGAGGAAAAACCGGCTTTCTGCTGTGTTCAGACGGATTTTGCCATTACCTGAGTTCGGAAATGATGACAGAGCTTTTGCATCCGGGGGAAATAGAAGAAGAGGAACAGATTGAAAAGCGGCTTCGGGAAATTGCCGGTTATGAACTGAAACAGGGAGAACAGGACAATATGTCGGCACTGTATTTTATGTGCAGCCGGTGAGAACAGAAAGTGTACGTATGGAGAGGGAGGATAAGATGAAACAGATATTGTGTAATAAGTATGAAGTGCTGAAAATCATCGCAGAAGGCGGACTTGGAGTGGTGTATCTGGTGAAGGATCTCCATTTGAATAAGCTTGCGGCGGTAAAGGTCAGCAAAAATCCGGGAAATGAAAAGGAACGGGAATTTGTATTCCGGGAGATGGAAGTGCTAAAGGAATTGTCCCATCCGGCGCTTCCCGGTATAATCGATTATTTTGAAGAAAGGGAGAACAGCTGTCTTGTGATGGAGTATGTGGAAGGTATTACCATGGAACAGTATTTGCGGAAATTCGGAAAAGTGGAGGTTTCCCTTGCGGTAAAATGGGCCATTGAGCTTTCGGAGGTTCTTCAGTATCTGCATGCCTGTAATCCGCCCATCATCTACAGGGACCTGAAGCCGGCCAATATCATGATACAGCCGGATGGCAGGATCAAGCTGATTGATTTTGGTGCAGCTTTTATCGCTTCCTATGGACAGAGCAGAGAACAGATGATGGTAGGGACACCGGGCTACAGTTCACCGGAGCAGTGGCAATGTGGGAATGCAGGGAAAGCAAGCGACGTCTATGGTCTTGGTGCCGTCCTTCATGAAATGTTGACGGGAATCTGTCCGGTACAGTCTGCTTTTCAAAGACGACCCGTAAGAGAGTACGACAGAAGCATTCCCAGAGAGCTTGAGAAGGTAGTCTGTGTCTGTACGCGGAAACGGCCACAGGAAAGATATCAGTCCATGGAACAACTCAGGGATGCTCTCCTCAATTACGAAAAGAAAGGAAAGGCAAAAGAAGGATTGTTTCTCATAAAAAAAGGAGTGGGATGGACTCTGATTCTGGCAGCGGCAATGTTTTTTTTTCTTCCTCTTCTTAAGGGTGTCAGCAGAGAGCAGTTTCCCTTTCCCTATCTGGCAAAGCCCCTTCTCCTTTCAGCAGCTGCTCTGCTGTATCAGATCCTGTTCCTGAGGAGAGGAGAAGATGCAAAGATTCTGAAGAGGCAGGAAAAAAGCATTTTTCTTACAGAAAAGAAGTTTTCAGGCATTTATATATCGATAATCCTGGTTATGATTTTGAGCAGTATGCTGCTGATGACAGGTGTTTTGAGCCTGACTGCGGCAGCGCAGGAGAAGGAAAACAGTCTGTGGGTAGAAATGCGGGATGAAAAGAACCGAAAGCTTTTGATCAAAGAAGGTTCCGTTTATCAGGTGATTGACAGGCTGCGCCTGGAGATCCCGGCAGAGAGAATGCCGGAGGGAGAAATCACCCTTAAGGTAGTGGCGACAGGAGCAGAGGGAGAGATCTATGAGAGCCGAACCTTTCTTCTTGAAGGAGGAAAAAGGGAAGAATAAATGCGGACAGTAGTGAAAGGTAAAAATTTTTCGCAATAAATTTGCTGATATACTGCGGAC
>CAMEIH010000060.1 GCA_945917985.1 uncultured Clostridium sp.
AAGGCCGGGGCTAATGTTTCAATTATTTTAGGACATTTTCAAAAATGCTTGACACCTGATTTTCGAGTGGAAAACCTTCCTGCTTTGTATTACAATAGGATTGTTATTTTTTAGCTTGCAAAATGCTTATGCAACTTTTCACAGGGAGGATAATATGTTGGCAAACCAAAAGAAAAAAGACGATTTTTATCGTCAGATATTTAAACTGGTGATTCCCATCGTACTGCAGAATCTGCTCAGTGCCGCAGTCAGCTCTGCGGATGTGGTGATGCTCAACTATGTGGGACAATCCTCCATTTCGGCAGCCTCTCTTGCCGCCCAGTATACCAGTGTACTGTTCATGGTTTACTATGGTTTGGGAACAGGAGCCACCATGCTCTGCGCCCAGTATTTCGGAAAAGGTGATCTGCATGCCATTGAAGCAGTGGAAGGAATCGCCCTTCGCTTTTCCATGGCTATCTCTGCCGTTTTTGCCGGCCTTGCCCTGTTTGTGCCTGAATTCCTGATGACGATCTTTACGAATGATCCTGAGCTGATCGACCTGGGAAGCACTTATCTTCGCATTGTCAGCATCAGCTATCTTTGCTGGGGCATCATTGAGATCTATCTGTCTGTTCTCAGAAGTATCGGAAGAGTCATGATCAGCACTGCCTTAAATACGATGGCGTTTACCTTGAACATCCTGCTGAATGCCGTGTTTATCTTTGGCCTTTTCGGTGCGCCAAAGCTTGGAATCGCAGGCGTTGCTGTTGCCACTTCCACCTCCCGCGTTATCGAACTTGTGGGATGTTTTCTTGTCTCCCTCCTGAGTAAGGATATCAAGCTGAAGTTTTCCTATATGCTGATTCGAAACAAGCTGCTCTTTCTTGATTTTATAAAATTGTCACTTCCCGCCCTTTTAAACGATGTGATATGGGGGCTTGGCTTCTCCATGTATTCCGTGATCATCGGACATCTTGGTTCCGATGCGGTGGCCGCAAACTCCTTTGTCATTGTAGTGCGTAACTTCGGCACGATTCTTTGCTTTGGTGTTGCAAATGCCGGGGGTATCCTTCTCGGAAATATCATCGGAGAAAACCGTCTTGAGGATGCCAGAGCAGGTGCTTCCAAAATGATGAAGCTCACCGTTTTAAGCGGTGCCATCGGCGGACTTATCATCCTGATTGTCTCACCCTTTGTCCTTCATTTTGCCTCCCTTACCGAGACGGCTTCCCATTATCTGAAATATATGCTTTTGATCAACACGTATTATGTCATGGGAGCTGCCGTCAACACCTCCCTCATCGCCGGTGTTTTCCGTGCCGGAGGTGACAGCCGCTTCGGCCTTATCTGCGACACCATCGATATGTGGTGCTATGCCGTACCCCTTGGATTTCTCGCCGCCTTCGTGCTGAAGCTTCCTGTCATGTGGGTCTATTTTCTGCTGTGTACCGATGAGTTCGTGAAATGGCCCTGGGTTATCGGACATTATAGGAGCGGAAAATGGCTGAATAATATTACAAGAGAGAATTTGTTTGAGGAATCACGTTAATCTCCAGTGACGGAAAGCTTTTCTTATTTCCCTCTTTTTAGAAGTGCCACCGTCTCTATCCCGCTTGTCCAAGGGAACTGATCTACGGCAACCGCCTTTTCCACCACATATCCGTTTTCCAGAAAGACCTCCAGGTCCCTTACGAGCGAGGTAGGCTTGCAGGAGATATACACCATTTTATCAATACCGTAGCCGATGATCTTTTGCAGTGCCTTGGGATGAATCCCGTCTCGGGGCGGATCAAGAATGATCATATCCGGCTTTTCCTCTATGGTATCAAGCACCTTCAGTACATCTCCTGCGATAAATTCACAGTTGTCAAGTCCATTCAGCTTCGCATTTTTCTTTGCCGCCTCCACGGCCTCCTCCACGATCTCCACGCCGATGACTTTTTTCGCCACAGGTGCCATGAGCTGTGCAATCGTACCGGTACCGCTGTAAAGATCATAAACGATTTTTTCAGGCTCTCCGCTTTCGCTTAACTCTCCCACGTATTCCCGAGCCGTCTCATACAAAACCTCCGCACTTAAGGAGTTGGTCTGGAAGAACGAAAAGGTGGAAATCTTGAATTTCAGTCCCAGAAGCTCCTCATAAAAATAGTCCTGTCCATAAAGGATCTCCGTTTTGTCACTCTGCACCACATCAGCCACAGAATCATTGATGATATGGAGAATTCCTGCAAACCTGCCCTTCAGGTTCAGGGAAAGAAGCCCCTCCGTCCATGGTGTCAGATCTATTTCATGCTGGGAGGTCGTCACAAGAGCCACAAGAATCTCCCCCGTTCTTGCCGCCTTACGAACCAGAAGATGCCGCAGATAACCGGTATGACGAAGCCTGTGAAAAAAGGGCACCTTCTCCCTGTCAAAGTAATCTCTCGTATAGGAAAGAATCGCACGATAATCATCATCCACAATCCGGCAGTCCCTCACGGTAACAATATCGTAAAAGCTGCCACGCTTGTGCATGCCGAGAGCAAGGGGACCGTTCTTCACCTCATCGCCAAAAGAAAATTCCATTTTATTGCGGTATTCATAGATTGCCGGGCTTGCCTTGATTCCCTCAAATTTCCACTCTGCCTCCTGCCTGTCAAGGACACTGTCAAGAAGACGCTTCACCTGACCTTCCTTGATCTTTAGCTCTTCCTCATAAGGAAAAGAAATGTAAGTACAGCCTCCACAGGTACCAAAATGAGGGCAGGGACTTCCTGCTTCCAACGGAGAGTTCTCCGTAATCTCCAGAAGCCTTCCTTCCGCTTTTCCTTTTCGCACCTTGTTGATTCCCGCCTTCACCTTCTGTCCCGGGAGTGCATTCTTTACTACGCAGGTTCCATCCTCCGTCCTCACAATCCCCTTATTGGGGAAATCAATTCTCTCCACTGTTCCTTCAATCATCTGTCCTTTTTTCATAACATCTCCTATTTCTTCTGTCATACACCGCGAGGGTATAGACAGCTCTTTCAGCCTTCATATACCCTCTTTACACAAAAACAGGATGTGCATTTTGGCACATCCTGCATCTTCTTTCCCTAAAATGCTCTTAAAGACCGAATACTACTCAGCGAAATCCTCTTCTGTTGCCGCATTTTCTGTAGCAGGCTTTTCCTCTTCAGCTTTCTTTACAGGTTCTTCATCCTCATCATCCTCAAAGAAATCGTCCTCAAAATCATCATCAAAGTCATCGTCGAAATCCTCAAGATAATCAGGTGTAAAATAGCGATACAGAAGATAAGCAACACCTGCCACTGCTGCAATCACGCCGATAATGGCAAAAATCCAGATAATCGTATTGTTTCTCTTTTCCGCTTCTTCTTTTTTATTAAAATAATCCTTCAATTCCTTAATGTCATGCGCTTTAACCAGTTCCATAATCTCTTCCACTTTATTCATATTCATAGCTGATACCTCGCTTTCATTTCCATGAAAATAGTATAACATTTTACAAAAGATTTTACTACCAGAAATTTATTAAATTTTCTTAAGCTTTGCAAATGCCGCATACATGATTTTCTGGCCTGCCTCGTCGAAGTCAACGGTCACTTTATAGTCTCTGGGGCCGGGCTCCATGGAAATCACTGTTCCATCCCCGTATTTGATATGGGATACCCTGTCACCCGCATCATAATCCGGCTTTGTACCTGCTGCCGTTCCGGCTCCTTTCACGATTCCCAGTGCGCCAAAGGAAGCTGTTCCAAGCTTGCTTCCCGCATTTGCAATATAGGGTTTGTTCTCTGCTGCCGTACGCTTTGGTGCAGAAACTGCCATCGGTTTTCTTCTCACGTATCCGTCAAGAAGTGGGTCCGGTCTCGGCGCCGGCGGTCTGTTATCCATAAGGCTCTCCGGGATTTCTTTTACAAAACGGCTTACCGCATTATACTGGGTTTCTCCCCGCACCATTCTCTGCTTTGCGCAGCAGATGGTCAAGTCCTGCTTAGCTCTGGTGATACCCACGTAGGCAAGACGCCTCTCCTCCTCGATCTCATCAGGATCATCGGCCGTAACACTCATGTAACTTGGGAAAAGTCCATCCTCCATGCCTGTCAGATAGACATTCTCAAATTCCAGTCCCTTGGCACTGTGAAGCGTCATTAATAGTACTTTATTGCTGTCCTCACTGACATTATCGATATCTGAAACCAGTGCCACTTCCTCAAGGAACTCCCCAAGTGTGGGATCATCATGGGTCTCTTCATAGGAAACTATCTTGCTCACAAGTTCATCGATATTCTCGATTCTTGCATCTGCATCCTCCTCATCGGATTCCTCCAGTTCCTTCACATATCCGGTTGTCTCGATCACATCCCGGATCAGATCCGTGAGCCCGTAATAGGAAAGCTTGCTTCGAAATGTCTGAATCATGTCCACAAAAGGCTTCAACTTCACACCGCTTCTGCCGATGGTAGTGATCTCATCCGCTTCCTTAAGAGCATCATAGAAGCTGATCTCTTTCCTGTCCGCATAGTCCTGGACCTTGGCAATGGTGGAGGCACCGATCCCTCTTTTGGGAATGTTGATGATCCTCTTGACCGCCAGATCATCCCTGCCGTTGTCAATGGTCTTTAAATAAGCCAGAATATCCTTGATCTCCTTTCGGGAATAGAAGTTCACTCCGCCCACCACATCATAGGGAATGCCTTCCACCACAAATCTCTCTTCCAAAAGTCTTGCCTGGGCATTTGTCCGGAAAAGAACTGCACTGTCCCGGTAATCATAGATACCTTCCCGCTTCTTTCTTGCGATATCATCTGCCACAAACTCCGCCTCTTCAAAAGCAGTGTCAAAGGGCCGGAAATGGATCCGGTTGCCGGCTCCCTGATCCGTCCAGAGGGATTTCTCCTTACGACCTGTGTTGTTTCGAATCACCGCATTTGCCGCATCAAGCACGTTCTGGGTGGAACGGTAATTCTGCTCAAGTCTTATGACAGCAGCTTCCGGATAATATTTTTCAAAGTCAAGAATATTTCTGATATTGGCTCCCCGGAACTTGTAAATGGACTGATCATCATCGCCCACCACACAGAGGTTATGACTCTCTCCCGCAAGGAGTCTGATCAGTTCAAACTGAGCCGTATTGGTATCCTGATATTCGTCCACCATAATATACCGGAAACGGTCCTGATAATTTTTGAGGACATCGGGGCAGGCTTTAAACAGTTCAACAGTCTTCATGATCAGGTCATCGAAGTCAAGAGCATTATTCTTTTTCAGGGCTGCCTGATATTCCTGATAAAGCTTTGCAATCTGCTGTTTGCGGTAATCCCCTCCGGTACTTAAACTGTATTCATTCGGGGAGATCAGTTCATCCTTGGCGGATGAGATGGCGGAAAGAATCGCTCTCTCCTTCAGCATCTTCGTGTCGATATTGAACTGCTTACAGATCCCCTTCATCAGAGATTTCTGGTCGTCTGTATCATAAATGGTAAAATTGGTGTCATAACCAAGTCTGTCGATAAAACGGCGCAAAATTCTGACGCAGGTGGAGTGAAAAGTGGTCACCCAGATACTGTCGGAACCAAAGCCCACCAGATCTTCCACTCTCTCCTTCATTTCTCCTGCCGCCTTGTTGGTAAAGGTGATCGCCATGATATTCCACGGATTTACGCCGATTTCCTCTATCAGGTATGCGATTCTGTGAGTCAGCACACGGGTCTTGCCACTGCCTGCTCCTGCGAGGAGAAGGACCGGACCGTCTACCGTAAAAACGCCCTCTTTCTGCTGCTCATTCAAGGTATCATATATACTCATCGTAAACTCCTGCTTATTATACTTCACTTACATTATGGAAGGTCCACGCATAAATATTAAGCTCCACCACCGGTGTTCCGCAATATTCGCATACCTTGCTGCCAAGCCCTGATATAGGCGCTCCGCAGTTAGGACAGTTAAGCCCGAGAGACAGATCTCTCTCATCCTCCACGATGTTTCTGTCCTGAATGTAGACAAGCTCTACATTGTATCTTGCCTGTTCTAAAGTATTCGGATTTCCTGCAAGGAGCTTTCCGCCTTCCTCTGTCAGTGTATGTTTATACTGCAGGGAAGTCTGAAAGGTAATGGTGCATCTTCCGTTTCTCTTTTTATAGTCCGCAATTTCTGTGCGGTGAAGTCTGATACTTTCATACTTCTCCTTTTCCCCTCTGCCTTTTTGCTGGGTAATATGCATTTCCAGCTTATCCTTAAGTTCTCTGCTTCCTTCCTTTAAAAGTCCGGGATTCTGACTGCTTACTGCCATCAGATAAGAAGTCAGGACATTCTCAGCCCTGACTTTCATCTCATCATATTGAAATTCCGGAAAATCTTTTTTTATTTTAGGAAGGCATAAACCGGTCATTGCAGATACGGATTTCGGGGTGCTGGCATATTCCTCCTCTACCTTGGCGAAACCTTCTTTTAAAGAATCTGTTCCGAAGGCCTCCCTCGCAAAAGTTTTTGCCGCTTTCTTTACCCTGAAAACACCGTAAGCAATACATCCGATCACAATCAGCAGAAGAACAAGGACAATGATCATTAATGTAAGACTTGTGGTCATCTTTCTTCTCCTGTTTTCGTTATTTTTATTACTGCATCAGCCAGTAGATAATTGCACATGCTGCAATCGCAGCAAGCACGGTGATGATAACCTTAGGTATGGAGATCGGTATCTTACCGGAAACCTTACCCGTCTGCCCGTTTACCATAAACTGATAAACCTTATCCTTATATTTATAGCTGGATATCCATACCGGCAAAAGAAGATATTTGTAGGTGATATCCGCATAGCTCGTGGTAAGCCTCAGGTTTCTCACATGATCTGCGTTTTGTTCTCTTCTGATCTTGCTCTCCACATTGCCTGATATCTTCCGTGCAATGCTCTCCTTCGCCATTTTCCAGGCATCCTTGATACCCACTGCGTAGCGCTCTGCAATGAAACCTGCCACATACTCAGGCTTATAGCTCTTATTGTCAGCCGTATCAAAAGGCTCCAGACCAATCAGCATGGACTGATTGTGGTTGGTGGTGGCACAGACAAGTTCATCATCGAAATCCTCTTTATAGCCCCCGTTTGTCCGATACCAGTCTGTCACCGTTTCCGTTTCCTCTCCTCTTTTTACACGGCGGTCCTTTCCGTACTCAGCCGTATATCTGGAGTCCGTTCTGGCATCAAAGGTCCAGTAGGGGAGATATACTCCTTTAAAGTTCTTTGCCTTTGCGCTTTCCTTGGCAAGCTTAGGGCAAAACCATTTCTTTTTGATCCAGTTCTTAAAGAGCTGGGATGCCTTTTCGTCCGTAATTTTGAAAGGAACCACTCCGCCCGGTGCCATGGTCTTCTGATCGGAAGCCTCCATAACCTGATTGGAACCACAGAAAGGGCAGACTGCCGATATCTCAAGCGCATCATAGACTGACTCTGCACCGCAGGCCTTACAGATTACCGTCTTCTTCTCTACGCCCCAGTTACAGTTCTCTACATTCTCTGCCTGTGAGAAATCAAGCTCCTGTGCACTTTCCGGCTGCTGTGGTGCTTTCTCGATTACCTCCGTATGTCCACAATAAGGACAGGCTAAACCGCCGGTGGCGGGGTCATAATCCATGACTCCGCCGCAGCAAACACATTTCTTATCTGTTTCTTCCATCGTGGATACTACTTTTGCATCCAGATCTGTATCAAATTCACTCATCACTCTTCCCCATAATTTATTGTTTCTCTTTTCGTTCCTAAACAGTTGTCACCGGATCATCATTACCGGATATCACTGTCGTCAAAGGGATCTCCGCATTCAGGGCAGAATTTCGGAGGATTCTTGGGATCCTCGGGTTCCCATCCGCACTTATCACACTTGTATAAAGGCTCTCCTGCCGGCTTCTTTGCTCCGCACTCACTGCAGAATTTGCCTTTGTTGACTGCACCGCAGGAACAGGTCCATCCTTCTGCCACAGGCTGGGGTGCTCCACACTCGCTACAGAACTTTCCGGTATTTCCTGCTTTTCCGCAGCTGCAGGTCCATCCTGCCGCAGGGTCGGGTTCGGATGCCGGCTGAGCAGCAGGCGCTGCCTGTGTAGGCTGCTGCGCGGGTGCTGCCGCCTGGGCTGCTCCCATCTGGAATAACTGCTGTGCATTCATTCCCCCTGCCTGAGTTGCCATATTCATGCCGGCAAATGCCATCATAGGGCCTGTGGATGTATTGGAAGCTGCTGCCTTCATAGCTTCTGCCTGAGCGCCTACCAGCGTAGCTGCTGCCATATTGGGATTGCGAAGAACTGCGCTTCTCTGTAATTCCTTGATCATCGCCTCGTCTTCTTCGGATGCCTTCATGGTATTGATACCGAAGGATACGATCTCGATACCGCGAAGCTGTGCCCATTTATCGGAAAGAACTTCATTCAGTGCATCTGCCAGTTCCATAGTATGAGCAGGAATTGCACTGTAACGAACGCCCATTGCTGAAATCTTTGCAAAAGCAGGCTGCAGGGCTGTCATCAGCTCTGTGCGAAGCTGTCCCTCCAGCTCCTTCTTCTCATAGTCCTCTGTCACATTACCGCATACATTGGTATAAAACAGAAGCGGGTCTGTAATCTTATAAGAATATTCACCATTACAGCGAATGGAGATATCAATGTCAAGACCGATATTCTCATCTACTACGCGGAAAGGCACCGGATTTGCAGTACCGTATTTATTTCCCATGATTTCCTTCGTATTAAAGAAGTAAACCCTCTGGTCCTTGGCTGTGTCACCTGCAAAGGTAAAACGCTTTCCGATGGTACTGAAGGTTTTCTTGATGTTCTCTCCCAGATTTCCGTACAGCAAGCTGGGTTCCGAGGAAGCATCATATGTAAATTCTCCGGCTTCTGCGCAGAATTCAACAACTTTTCCCTGATCTACGATGATCATACACTGTCCTTCATTGACAGCTACAACGGAACCGTTGGAGATAATATTCTCTTCTCCGTTATTGTTTGCTGCGCGTCCCTTTGTCTTCTTGTGTCCCTTGGTAACAAGTACATCCGCATCGAGGGAATCGCAGTAAAAATACTCTCTCCACTGATCTGCAACGACTCCGCCGACTGCACCTGTAACTGCTTTAATCAATCCCATTTCCCAATCCTCCATTTTACAATATATTTTATCTAACGCTTTTATTATATCTGTTTTGTCGATTGTTGTCTATAATTCCATTTGCCTATTTCAAAAGATTTTTCCATACCGCGCAGTACCATTTTTCGCTCCCGTTCATATGATAAAGCATCGAACAAATAACGGAGGCATTTATGAAAAAAAAGTTATTTCGCAAATTCTTAGGCCTGACTCTCTGCGCAGCGCTGATCACGGGCATGGCTGCAGGCTGCGGCAGTAAGAAGGAATCCTCTTCAGACTCCTCTTCCTCTGCCACTGTAAAGGTTACCTTAAACGAGGTGGCCCACAGCATCTTCTATGCTCCCATGTACGTTGCCATAGAGGAAGGATATTTTGAAGAAGAAGGAATCGATCTGACCCTTGTCACCGGTTTTGGTGCCGACAAGACCATGACTGCAGTGCTTACAGGGGAAGCTGATATCGGTTTTATGGGAAGCGAATCCACTATCTATACTTATGCGGGCGGCACTGCGGATTATGTGATAAACTTCGCACAGCTGACCCAGCGGGCAGGAAACTTTCTTGTTTCCAGAGAGCCTATCGACGATTTTCATTGGGATATGCTGAAGGGGAAGGATGTTCTCGGAGGAAGAGCAGGCGGTATGCCGGAGATGGTATTTGAATATATTCTGAAGAAAAACAATATCGATCCGAAAACCGATCTTTCCATCGACCAGAGTATTGATTTCGGTTCCACCGCCGCTGCTTTTTCCGGCGGACAGGGAGATTTCACCGTAGAATTCGAGCCTCATGCCACCTCTCTGGAAGCCAAAGGAGACGGCTATGTTGTAGCCTCCCTTGGGGAAGATTCCGGTTATGTTCCCTACACCGCTTTCAGTGCCAAAAAGAGCTTTATAGAAGCCCATCCTGATGTGATCCAGTCCTTTACCAATGCCCTGCAGAAAGGCATGGATTATGTAAACAGCCACTCGCCGGAAGATATTGCCAAGGTCATCTCTCCTCAATTTGAGGAAACTCCCGTGGAAACCATTACCGCCATTGTCACAAGGTATTATGATCAGGATACCTGGAAAGAGAATCTGATCTTTGAGGAGGATGCTTTCACCCTGTTACAGAATATTCTGGAAGAAGCGGGAGAGCTTCCTGCAAGGGTTCCCTATGAAGATCTTGTTACCACCGATTTTGCAAAAGAAGCTGCCAGATAAAAATCAGATGCAGGCACGCTTTGTCCGGCTATTCGCCCACTTCAAAAAAGACTCACGCCTCATAAGCGTGAGTCTTCTCTGTTCTCAAAAATACTGTTTCCCATATGATCAAAATGTAATATGAAAATTCTGTGCCTCATAGACCCAGTCTATCAATGCCATGCACATGGAAAATCCCGTCAGGGTAATCATAAGCAGAATCGCCGGTACATCGTACACCATTTTACTCTGTTCCACAATCTTTCCCTCTGCATCAATGATCTCATAGGATTTCTGCCTGCTTCCCGAAAGGACCTCCAGTCCCAGAAGGATCAGTATCACCGGCCAGAAACGATAGATCAGATAATAGTTGAAGGCAGGAAAAAACAGATGTAAAAGGAACAGAATCCCTATTGCGATAAGAACAGTGCCAAATGTCACAGACCCAACTCTCCTTACCTGAATCGTCTGTTTATCCATCTTTTATTCCTCCCTGTTTTCTGTACCTTTTTCCTCTTCCTTCTGCTCCAGATCAGCCAGCTGCTCTTTTCTTCCCTGTATCATCCTGACACCGATAAAGATGATGACTACAGCCACAAGCATTCTGGGTGCATAGTTTCCGACGATACGCATAGCATCACAGATTGCCTGAGGCAGGAACCGGCCTGCCAGATCCGTAAGCGTATTCCAGAGCAGCAGCACACCGGAGGCAATCAGCACGACAGCCAGTCCTTTCCGGTATTTTTTCACAAAATCTTTTCCTCCGGCAATGGAATCCAGACCAAACAGATACTCATCTTCTACTTTGGCAAACTCTTCATCCGTTAAGCTTACAAGATGGTTTGCGTGGAAAAATCCGTAAAACCAAATCACAAATGCCAAAACACTTAGGGCATCAAGCCTCAGTGCTGTAGGGATCATAAAGGAAAGGATAAACAACAGCATCAGGCTGAGTCCCATACGCATAAATCCCATATACATTTCACCCGCTCCCGGCAAAAGTGAAAAACAAAAAGTTAAAAATCTGCTTTTTTTCTTAGTTTTCATAATCATTTCCTCCTAAATCTTCCCTGCGGAATATATTTCCTACTTTTTCAAACAATCTACCGGCCTCTTCCCTTTTTTCATCCATACGGGCCGTAATTCTTTCATCCAAACTGACTCTGTCTGTTTCCTCTGATAAGCTTCTCTCCTCCAAAGTCTTCCACCGGCCTTCTGTCATACCGATACTTTCAAAACCATTGCCACTTTCTGCCGGAATCATAAATACCAGTAAGACAGCAGCAGCCATTCCCACGGCCATCTTGAGCGTATACATACGAAAGGAAACCGGCTGAACATTTTTGTTCCTTCTTTTTTCTATTTTTCTCGCTTTAACAAGAATGTCTTCCTTCAAATGTCTTGGTGCGTATAACTGCTCCCGCTCCAATTCTTCTATCATTCGGTTCAGTTCTTCCTCTGTGGGATAATCATTCATGCCAATCCCTCCTTTCCGTAAAGCTTTCTCAGCATATTCCTTGCCCTGTACACCTGGGTCTGAATACTCTTACTGTTCATCTTTCTTTCCGCTGCCATCTCCGAAACACTTTTTTCCAGCAGATAATAATCTCTGGCTATCTCATCATATGGCGGCTTAAGGCTTTCGCATCGCCGTTCCAGATCTCTTTTGATCTCCTCTTCCAGACACAAATCTTCCGGGCTTCCTCTCTTCTCCACAACACCTTCAAAGAACTCATCCTCCGTCGGTACGCCCTTTCTGCCCGCGCTTCTGAGGAAATCAATGCTTTTGTTAGTGGCGATCCTGCAGATCCATGATTTTTCATTGTTTCCGTCAAAGGTTTCATACTTTTGAAAAGCAGAGAGGAAGGTTTCCTGGGTGATATCTTCTGCAGTAAAATAATCTCCCGTTATCTTATAACAGATGGAAAAAACAAGTTTCCCATATGTATCAATGAGTTCGGCAAGTCGACTCTCCGAACACCTTGTCATTGTTGCCATAATTCGTTTTTCCCACCTCACCTTCTGTTTTGTCTGCTTTCATTTACTATAACGCAGAAGCAGTATCCTTTTCTTCAACAATTTTAAAAAATTTTTTCATTAAAAAGGTTCTGCAGGATACCTACAGAACCGAAATGACGATTCCCGCCACGATTACAGCTGCACAAAACAGCTTGTAACCGATATTTTTTTCCTTAAAAATAAACTTGCCTGCCAGGATGGTGACCACACAGCCGCTCTGCTTGATCAGCGTCATCACCGTAACCCTGCTTCCTTCCATTCCGTTTGCAATGAACAATGCTCTGTCCGCTATCACAAACAGGATACTGAGAAGCCAGATCCAGCCATTTTTGAGGACACTTCCGCTGATTCTCGTCCGTGTGACAACCAGATAAATTCCGTAATAGGACACAAGGAACAGCATATACCAGAACTGCAGCTGAGAGCTGCTGATTTCACGCATCAGAAGTTTATCCATAAGACCCGATACCGCATTCAGGATACAGGAGGCAAAGGCAAACAAAACATAGACTACCTGAATATCCTCCTTTTGCCTGTTTCTCGCCGTTCCCGGTCTGAACTTCAGTAAAATGAGTCCTGCCGAAACAAGGATAAGACCGATTATCTGATAAACACCCAGCACTTCCTGCAGTACAAATACGCCGAGAAGCGTGGCAAACAGGACTCTGGACAAATCCAGTATTCCATAAATGCTGATAGGCATCTTATCGATGGCCTTAAAGCTGAAAATCCACGCCAAAAAGATCACAAAGGATTTCAGCGCAACATAAAAATAATATTGGGGTTCCATTCCCATGGCATTCTTTGCATCCGGGACCACAAACAAAAACGCCAAAAGGGTATAAAAGAACAGCACTTCCATCACTGTATTTTTTGTGAGAGCTTTCTTCTTCACCACTTCACGGACGCCTTTTAACACACCGTACAAAAGTACAAGCAACATCCACATTTCTATTTATCTCCTTTAAAAAACCTCAAACAGGATAACATACCTTACAAAACTATGCAACGAAAACAGGAGAAATCCGCATTGCTTTTATCTCCGCTCCATTGTATGATTAATATATAAATTTTACAGATATAACGGGAGGTTACATATGGGTATTTTTGTAGATCAGGTTGGATATCCTGCCCACGGCAGAAAACTGGCAGTTTGCAACTGCGCCTGCAATTTTCAGATCATCCGGCTGTCTGACCGGAAATGCGTATTTGACGGTGTTGCCACAAAGAAAGGCTTTGACCCCTCCGCAGGGGAAGAGACCTGGCAGATCGATTTTTCGGATTTAACAGAAGAGGGAAGCTTCTATATTTTGAGCGGCAAAGGCGAGACTTCACCGGTGTTTTCCATCGATTCCAAGGTCTATGCCTCTCTGCAAAAGGATTTGTTGAAAGCCCTCTATTTCCAGAGATGCGGCTGTGCTCTCACGAAGGAATATGCCGGAGCATACACCCATGAGGCATGCCACACATCTCCTGCCATTTTATATGAGGATTATGCAGCTCACACAGAAAATCCCCAGACCTTTGACATGACAGGAGGCTGGCACGATGCCGGAGATTTCGGAAGATATACCACACCCGGTGCTGTAGCTGTGGGGCATCTTCTCTATGCCTACGAGCTGTTTCCGGAAAGCTTCCGGGATTCCATCATGATTCCCGAAAGTGGAAACGGCATGCCCGATGTTTTGAATGAGTGTCTCTATGAACTCAGATGGCTCATGAAAATGCAGTTTTCTGACGGCAGCGTCTCCCATAAGCTTACCGCCTACTGCCATGCCGATTTTATCATGCCGGAAGAGGATCATGATCCGTTTCTGATCTATCCTGCCTCCTCCATGGCGGCAGCAGATTTTGCCGCTGTAATGGCACTGGCTTCGAGAGTATATGCACCTTTTCTGCCTGACTTTGCTAAGGAAGCGCTCGAAAAAGCAAAAAAATCCTTCGACTGGCTCCTTAAGAATCCTTATATCGGCTTCCACAATCCGGAGGGAAGCAATACCGGAGAATATGATGATGACTGTGATATGGATGAACGCATGTGGGCAGCTGCAGAACTTCTTCGCAGTGATCCTGATTCCTTACCTGCATACCGCAAGGAGCTGGAAAAATATGTGGATTCCGATATCAACAAAACAGATTTCGGTTGGACAGACGTTTCCGGCTTTGCCCTGCTTTCCGTCCTCACCGACCCGGCCCACACTGCAGGCGACAAGATAGAAACCAGGCTGCGACAGGCATTGTTTGCAGAAACGGAAAGACTTCTTGCCGTAATGGAGGAAAGCGGCTTTTCCCTTGCCATGAAACCCGAGGATTTCTGCTGGGGCAGCAACATGGTGGTATGCAACCGTTCCATGCTTTTCATTCTGGCTGCACTTGTGTCGAAAGGTGCACAGAAAGAGCAATATACACAGGCTGCTTTGGAGCAGCTTCATTATCTTCTCGGACGCAATGCCCTGAATGTCAGCTATGTGACAGGTCATGGTGAGCATGCTTTCAAAAATCCTCATAATCGTCCCACCTTTGCAGACGGCATTGAACTTCCCATGCCCGGCTGGGTCAGCGGAGGTCCCTTTAAAACTCCCTGCGATCCGAAAGCATGCGAGCTGATTCCTGCAGGTACTCCTCCCATGAAGTGCTATGTGGACGAAGTGGAAAGTTATTCCACCAATGAGATCACCATCTACTGGAACTCTCCTGCCGTATTTATGACCGCTTACTTTGAAACCCTGTAAAGCATTTTTCGGAAGGAATGTGTATATCAAAATTGACCCGTAAGGGTGCACTCATGACATATAAACACACAAAAGGCTGTCCATGATCGGACAGCCTTTGCTTCACTTATCTTTTTTCTCTTTTCCCTTTTGCTTCTCATCTCCCTCGGAAGCGGCGCTCCCAAAGGTATCCACCATTTTCTCGATCAGAAGCTTCTTCACATAGACATCAAAGCTCAAAAGACCGATAAAAGAAAACAGCTGAAGGAATTCCTGATCCTCTGAAGGCGCATCCTTAAAAGTCTCTCTGGAAATCTCAAATTTTTCCAGAATATCTTTTTTCATGGACTCCACCTGACTCTTCTCAAGGCCAAAAATCTCCTCATAGACATCACTCAGATTCAAGCCTTCGCCGGACTGAAAATATCTGTCAGAGATGGGCTTTAACAATGTCTGGATATCATTGATTGACAGAATACTTTTATAATAATAAATAAAAATCAGCATCAGCACGTGTTCTTTGCTGTATTTCTTTTTCACGGGAGGAGGCAGAAGATCATTCTTCGCATAATTGTTGATCATGGTCTTTGTCAGGATCTTGTCCGCCTCCGGATTTCTCGCTGTATTTTTCAGCTTACTTTCCATAAAAGTCGTAACCTGATCCATATACAGATCAATATTGGGAATATCTGCCGATTTGATATACTCTATCCGACCAAGGCTTTCCATTATGCTGTTAAGCAAATCATCCTTATCAATAGTCATTTTCAATCACCCCTCTTTTGAAGCCTCTACTCTACAGTATATAGTATTGGAAACTACATGGCAAGTACCTGCTCTTTGTTTTTTCAAATTTTCTGCCTTTACTTTAAAACTTTAATATGTTAAAATTATACTGTATGAAAATATATTATCAAGGAGGCTTTCCTATGAATAAAAAGCTTCAGACAGCTGCCGTAGATCAATTATTTGATGCAATATTAAGCCTTGAGAATAAAGAAGAATGCTACAGTTTTTTTGAGGATCTTTGCACGATCAATGAACTTCTCTCTTTATCTCAGCGTTATGAAGTGGCTTCCATGCTGAAAAACAAGAAAACTTATCTGGAAATTGCAGAAAAGACAGGTGCTTCCACTGCTACTATCAGCAGAGTGAACCGCTCCTTAAATTACGGCAACGACGGATATGAACTGGTATTTGGCAGACTGAACAAGTGATAACAGCGTGCCCCTTTCCGGTGCACGAAAGAATTGGGACGCAGCCTTAGGCTGCGTCCCTTACTTTTTTATTCTTAACCGTTGATATCAATCAATGTCATGGGATCAATATACTCATCATCTTTCATGATCTGATAACCAAGCTGCTCATTATCCTCTCCTATGGTAAACAGGATATATCCCTTTCCCAGCTGTTCTCCGGACTTTACAAGCGCTGTCCCATTATTCCGGTATACCGAACAGTATCCGTTTCCGTGATCGACCACGATCTTTGTACCGTATTCCGTATCCGCATCAACGCTGATCACTGTTCCCGTACCTGTGGTAATTACATTTACTCCCTGAGAAGCTGTAAAAATCAGCATGGGATCTCCCTCTTCCGCTTCCTTCATGGTGGCTGATCCGCTTAACGGAAAGCCTTTGGGGAGTGCATTTTCTACCGTTTCCTGTGAAAGGGCATCCTCTGTTGCCGCTTTCTTACTTACCGTTTCACTGAGGACCGTAATCTTGCTGGACAGCGTATCATTTTCTACTGTCAAAGCCTCGTTTTCATCCGTCAGATTATTAATCGTCACGATCTGATCCACCAGCTGCTTTCTCGCATCCTTCAGCGTGATTGCATCATAGGTAAATTTACAGATAACTGCTACTATAAACAGGAAAAGGATGACGACTGCAATCTCCACAACAGCAGAACTGATGTGGTGCTGTTTGATAATCCCTTCTTCATCTTCGGTTACAAGAAGCAGTGCAAATTTGCTTTTTCTTTTACTCTGTTGTTCCATAACGTCAGGTGTCACCTCCGGTTAGGTTATAATTTAAGCCATTGTACCAAACCGCTAGCGCGGTGGCTAGCCCAGGTACATTTATTTTCTGCTTT
>CAMEIH010000061.1 GCA_945917985.1 uncultured Clostridium sp.
GTTTTGAGACATAAAAGTCCTCCTTTGGTAAAGTTTTTCTTTTCAAGGGAAATGATTGGAAGGTAAAAGAAACAGCTGTAAGAAGCTATTGAATAACAAGAATCCATCAGAAACCTTTGAAAATAGATTATAAATGTGTTACACGTTAAGGATAGCATATGAATGATATAGTGACAATAAGTTTATATTTATTTAATAATATTTATAAAAAAGAAAGGACTTCTGGGAGATTTTTCCTTGACTAAAAATTTATTTGTCTTTATAATAGTAATAAGTCCTATTATTATATTGAAAGGCGGCAAAGATGAAACGACAAAGAAATTCAAGACAGAGACAGATGATCCTTGATGCTGTTATGTCGAGAAGCGATCATCCCACGGCAGATCAGATCTATATGGATGTGCGTGCCAGGGATGAAAAGGTCAGCCGCGGTACAGTATACCGTAATCTGGGAATCCTGTCAGAGGACGGAGAAATTACGGAGGTGAAGGTGCCGGCTGCAAATCGATACGATTATAGGCAGAGCCTTCATTATCATCTGTTTTGTACAAGCTGTGAAAAGGTCTTTGATGCTCCCTTGGATTATGAGCCAAAGTATGATGCGGAAATGGAGCAAAAGACCGGATTTAAGATCAACAGACACCGTATGATCTTCGAAGGATTGTGCCCGGAGTGCGGTAGTAAG
This sequence comes from uncultured Clostridium sp., assembly GCA_945917985.1. Classification (GTDB taxonomy): domain Bacteria; phylum Bacillota; class Clostridia; order Lachnospirales; family Lachnospiraceae; genus Suilimivivens. Next base: position 686 of record CAMEIH010000061.1, read on the forward strand.
GATAAAAACGAGAAGGAGGTGTAGATGTGGCAATCTACAAATGTAAAGTCTGCGGTGCGATTTATGATGAGGAGAAGGAAGGAAAGCCGGTTTCGGAACTGACCGGATGTCCGGTTTGCAAACTTCCCATCTCCAATCTTGAACCGGTAGCTTCTGAGGGAGAAGTAAAGCCGGCAAAGACCTACTCGGGGAATCTTGATTATGACAGCGCAACCGCAAGACATGACGAATCTTGCAGATACATGGCAGAGATTCATGAAATGGCGGTTACGGGAAAATCAATCGGAGGATCTATGAGCACGAAAATGCCCATCCCCAATTGGGACGACATTTTGCTCCTCGGTGCACAGCTCAATCCACCTCCGCTGAATGACGGAGATTTTGTGGACACTGTGACAGTGATCGGAAAGCATGCAAAGAAACCCATGGTTCTTGAAAGTCCTGTCTATATTTCGCATATGTCCTTCGGCGCTTTGTCAAAGGAAGTAAAGGTTGCCCTTGCAAAAGGTTCAGCGATGGCAAAGACTGCGATGTGCAGCGGAGAAGGCGGCATTTTGCCCGAGGAAAAGGAATCCTCCTACAAATACATATTTGAGTATATTCCCAATAAATACAGTGTGACCGATGAAAATCTGCGTTCCAGTGATGCCATTGAGATCAAGATCGGGCAGGGAACCAAACCCGGAATGGGCGGTCATCTTCCGGGTGAGAAAGTGACGGAAGAGATAGCTGCCATCCGTGGAAAGAAGCCGGGCGAGGACATTCAAAGTCCCAGCAAGTTCCCGGAACTGAACTCAAAAGAGGATCTTCGTGATATGGTAGATATGCTGAGAACCAGATCGGAGGGTCGTCCCATCGGAATTAAAATTGCAGCGGGAAATATAGAGCGTGATCTGGAATACTGTGTATTTGCGCAGCCGGATTTTATTACTATCGACGGAAGAGGCGGTGCCACAGGCTCAAGCCCCTTGTTCCTCAGGGAGGCGACCACAGTGCCTACCATTTATGCATTGCACAGGGCAAGAAAATATCTTGACAAAGTTCACTCCGATATTTCACTGGTTATTACCGGCGGACTTAGGGTGTCGGCAGATTTTGCCAAGGCTTTGGCTATGGGAGCAGATGCCATTGCCATTGCAAGTGCGGGACTGATCGCAGCAGCCTGTCAGCAGTATCGGATCTGCGGCAGCGGAAATTGTCCGGTTGGCGTGGCTACCCAGAATCCGGAGCTTCGTGAGAGACTGAAGGTGGACGCTGCAGCCCAGAGAGTAGCAAATTTCCTGAATGTTTCCCTTGATGAACTGAGAACCTTTGCAAGGGTGACAGGCAATCATTCCGTGCACGATCTGTCAGTGAGAAACCTTGTCACAGTGGATGAGGATATCGCCAAATACACGGATATTCCCCATGTGGGGCAGGTAAATGAAGAGGTAAATACTGCTTTTGCAGATTTTAAAAATAAGGAGGATAAAGTAATGAGTCAGTACAGATGTAAAATATGCGGAGAGGTTTTTACAGTGAAGGAAGGGGAGACACCGGTATGTCCCAAATGTAAGGCAACAGGTGAGAATCTTGAACCTGTGACAACAGAAAAGAAAAACAAATATGCGGGAACCCAGAGCGAGAAGAATCTCGAGGCAGCTTTTGCCGGTGAATCAGGTGCCAGAAACAAATATACATATTTTGCTTCCGTGGCAAAAAAGGAAGGTTTTGAGCAGATTGCCGCATTGTTCTTAAAGACAGCGGAAAATGAGCGTGAGCATGCAAAAATGTGGTTTAAGGAGCTGAACGGCATCGGCGATACAGCCGCTAACCTTGCAGCCGCTGCAGAGGGAGAAAACTACGAATGGACTGATATGTATGATGGTTTTGCAAAGACTGCCGAGGAGGAAGGCTTCCCTGAACTGGCTGCCAAATTCCGTATGGTAGGAGCAATCGAAAAGCATCATGAGGAGCGTTATCGTGCGCTGCTTAAGAATGTGGAGACAGCAGCTGTCTTTGAAAAGAGCGAAGTTAAGGTGTGGGAATGCCGCAACTGCGGACATATTGTAGTGGGAACCAAGGCTCCTGAAATCTGCCCTGTATGCGCTCATCCCCAGAGCTATTTTGAAATCAACGCAGAAAATTATTGATCATAGTTTGAAGCGTATGAAGGCTTTAAGACTTTAAGAAAAAGGCTTGAAGAAGCTTGAAGAAAAGGCTTGAAGGAGAAGTGCCGGTCCGTATGGATCGGCACTTTTTTAAACGAGTCCGTATTATGGGACACCATATGAAGTATCCTTATTTCAGAAGCAAAATTTCAGAAGTATAAAAGCAAAGGAGAAACTGCTTTGCAAAGGATGTTTCAATAGGAGGATACTGTTATGAAAAGTTTAAAGAGATTACCTTTGACCCTTATGATTTCGATTTTTCTTATTCTGATAATTGCGTTTTGTATATCGGGTACTGTGCTCAGCCAGAGCAGCCATGAAAGCAAAATAGAAGAAAAATATTACAGAGAAATGGAAAAAATTTATGTGCAGGAAATCAGAGATCTGCTTACAGATCATGGATATGAGAACAGCGGAATTACCATGACACATGTGATTGACGAGAACGGAATGCGTACCTATACAGTCACCATCCACCACGGAAGAATTGACAGACTTTCCGAGGCAGAAAGAAAAGAGCTTCTTGCGCAGTGCAGAGAGATTGCCTTTCCCGATGATGAGTGTGGGTTTCGCTATGAATTCCTTCAGGGGTAATTGGCAGAATTTCTTAAAAAAGATTTTCAAAAGAGGAATGACAAGCGGGATGCGGAAGGCTATAATAGAAATAGCATGAAAACATTTCGGGAGGCAGATTTTATCATGACAAACATACCAAGGCCACAACAGATATACAGACATTTTAAAGGGAATTTATATCAGATCGTTACGTTGGCCGAGCATACGGAGACGGGCGAACAGCTTGTAATCTATCAGGCAATGTACGGGGATTTTAGAATATATGCAAGACCGCTTTCCATGTTTGTGGAAAAGGTGGACCGTGAAAAGTATCCGGATGCAACCCAGGAATATCGGTTTGAACCGGTAGAGATGACCGGGGAGAAGCAGGACGAGGGAAGGAAAGAGACAGAGTCGGCACTGGGAGAGGCAAAGAGCACGAGAATGGAAAGCAGTTCTTCGCCTGCGGAATCGGAACAGAGAGAAAATGAGGAAATACCAAACATCGATCCTCTGGTTCTTCAGTTTCTGGATGCCGGTACCTATGAAGAGAGACTAGATATTCTTGCTTCACTCCATCACCGCATTACGGATGATATGATCAACACTATGGCGATGGCGGTTGATATCGAAGTGAAAGAGGGAGATATTGAGGAGCGGTATGCGGAACTTCGTAAATGTCTTCTTTTATACGACAAATTTGAGTGTACCAGACTGCGGTAGGAGACAGTGATCTATGAAATATGAAAGCATAGTGGAGGGACGGTTTGAAAGCCGTCCCAATCGATTTATTGCCTATGTGAACATGAATGGGACAAGGGAAAAAGTGCATGTGAAAAATACAGGCCGCTGCAGGGAGCTCCTTACAGATGGGGCAGAGGTATATCTTTCAGAGAGCAGTAACCCGGAGAGAAGTACCCGGTATGACCTTGTGACGGTGAGAAAGGGAGAACGACTTGTCAACATGGATTCCCAGGCTCCCAATAAAGCTGTGGAAGAATGGCTTCTTAAAAAGGAACTGTTTCCCAATATTACTTGTGTCAGACCGGAAACAACATACGGAAATTCAAGATTTGATTTTTATATTGAGACGAAACGGGATAAAATTTTCATGGAAGTAAAGGGGGTCACGCTGGAGCAGGATAATATGGTGCTCTTTCCGGATGCTCCCTCCGAAAGGGCTGTTAAGCATGTCTATGAGCTGATCGAGGCAGTAAAGGACGGTTATCAGGCTTATATTATGTTTGTGGTGCAGATGAAAAATGTCAGTCTTTTTATGCCCAATCGGGATACACAGCCGGAGTTTGCAGATGCCCTCCTTGCGGCGAGGGAAGCCGGGGTTAAGATCATAGCCTATGACTGTCTTGTCACGCAGGACAGTATGGTAATTGATGCGCCTGTGCCTGTAGCCCTGTCACCTCTTGACCGGATCGCGGAGCCGCTTCTTTCCTGGTATGACAGGGGGAGAAGAATCCTTCCATGGAGGGAAGAACCCACACCTTATCACGTCTGGGTATCGGAGATCATGCTTCAGCAGACCAGAGTGGAAGCTGTGAAGCCTTATTACGACAGGTTTATGAAGAGCCTGCCGGGAATCGAGACACTTTCCAAAGCGCCCGAGGAGGTGCTTTTAAAACTCTGGGAAGGTCTGGGTTACTACAACAGGGTCAGAAATTTAAATAAAGCAGCTGTAAAGGTCATGGAGGAATACGGAGGAATCATGCCGGATTCCTATGAGGAGCTTTTGACTCTTCCCGGAATCGGAAGCTATACGGCAGGTGCCATTGCTTCCATTGCCTACGGGAAACCGGTACCGGCGGTGGATGGAAATGTGCTGAGAGTTCTTTCCAGATTGCGCTGTGATGACCGTGATATCATGCAGCAGACTGTGAAAAAGCAGGTGGAAGAGGAACTTCTTACTGTGATGCCAAAGGACCGCCCGGGAGATTTTAATCAGGCACTGATGGAACTTGGTGCCATGGTATGTATTCCGAACGGGGAACCCAGGTGCCGGGAATGTCCGTGGGAGGATATCTGTATGGCACATAAACAGGGTACCGAGCTGCAATTTCCTGTAAAAACCAGGAAAAAGCCGAGAACCATTGAGAAGAAGACCATACTGATCATCCGGGATGAAAATAAGGCTGCTCTTCGTAAGCGCCCTGATAAAGGACTTTTGGCGGGAATGTATGAATTCCCCAATATTGAAGGCCATCTTTCGGAAAAGGAAGTCCTTAAATGGCTGAAGGAGAGGGGCTTGTCAGTACTTAGAATTGAACCTCTCACGGAGAGTAAACATATTTTTACCCATAAAGAATGGCATATGATCGGATATTTCGTCAGGGTGGATGAACTGGACAGAGGAGAAGATCTTACGGATTTTATCTTTGTGGATCAGAGGCAGGCGAAGGAGAAATATCCCATTCCCTCCGCATACAGTGCATATCTCAAAGCCTTTTATGAGAAGAGCGGCTTTAGCCTTTAGAAAATTTTAAGTATTGACACATACTATTTTTAAAATCCCTATGTTATACTGTCTATATGATACAGAAGAGATAAAAGATTGGAGTTTGAAGTATGAAACTATTAACGTTTACAGTGCCCTGCTTTAATTCGGCAGCTTACATGGAAAAATGTATCGAATCACTTTTGCCCGGCGGAGAGGATGTTGAGATTCTGATCGTGGATGACGGCTCTACGGATGATACCGCAGCTATTGCTGACAGATATGAAAAGCAGTACCCCACAATTGTGAAAGCGATACATAAAGAAAACGGCGGTCACGGATCGGCTGTCAATGCAGGAATAGAGCATGCCAGCGGTCTCTATTTTAAAGTGGTTGACAGTGATGACTGGGTAAAACAGGAAGCATATGAACAGATTCTTTCCATATTAAAAGAGTTGACAGGCGGAGAGAAAACCCTTGATATGCTGATCAGCAATTTTGTGTATGAGAAGATTGGTGAGAACCGTCATAAGGTCATGCATTACAGGCATATCCTTCCGAGAGATGAGATGTTTACCTGGAGTGACATCCATCATTTTTATAAAGGACATTACATACTGATGCACTCCGTTATTTTCAGGACAAAGCTTCTCAGAGAATGTGGGCTGAAGCTCCCGGAGCACACCTTTTACGTAGATAATCTCTATGTGTTTGAACCCCTTCCTTATGTAAAGAACATGTATTATCTGGATGTGAACTTTTACAGATATTATATCGGAAGGGCCGATCAGTCAGTAAACGAAGAGATTATGATTGGAAGGATCGATCAGCAGATCAAGGTAAATAAAATCATGATCGATTACATGGCCGAGAATTCAAATTCTTTTGCCGCAAACAGAAAGCTTGACCAGTATATGCTGAGTTATCTTGACATTATCACTACGGTTTCCTCCATCCTGCTGATCAAGTCAGGTACGGAAGAAAATCTTGAGAAGAAAAAAGAACTATGGGATTATCTGAAAAAGAAGGACTGGATTCTTTACAGAAGACTGCGTTTCGGACTTCTCGGTCAATGTATGAATCTTCCGGGTAAGGGAGGCAGAAAGATTTCCGTAGAGGGATATAAGATATGCAGAAGATTTTTTAATTTTAACTGATGATGAAACGAAAAATGTGATTAAAATAAAGAAGGCGTCGATTCCTTGAGGAATCGACGCTTTATGCATATTGTGCATTTGCTTTTATATTTACACCTGGCGGATACGGCGACGTCTTACTCCGTATCGGTGATTTTGCCATATGGTAACGATGTCAAAGCCGTATACCACGATATACATGACAGCAGCCATGATGAAGGCGGTGAGCACATCAAATACAGAATGCTGCTTCAAAAACATGGTTGAAAGAATGATGGAAACACATAAAACAAGGGAACCGATGTGAACCACAGGTTTCCTGTGCAGCTTTTCGTTTCTGAAAACAGCAAAATGGGCACCAAGTGAATTATAAACATGGATGCTGGGCCACAGATTCGTTGGGGTGTCAGTCTTATAAAGCATGGCAACCATCGTACTGAAAATGTTGTCTCTCGGCATCACGGCAGGTCTTAAGTGATGTCCGTTTGGCCAGAGTGTGGAGACAACAAGAAAAACAGTCATTCCCGTAAACAAAAAAGTACAGGCTCTGTAGTAGTCCTGTTTATCCTTAAAAAAGAAATACAAAACAACAGCAGATATATAGACAAACCACAACAGATACGGGACGATAAAGACCTCACAAAAAGGGATCTTGTCATCCAGATTCATATGAATCAGATTTGCCGGTCTTTTTACTGTTTTCTCCAGATAACCAAACCAGCTCAAATAAATGATTGCATAAATAAAAAGCGGTATAGCATGCTTATACCTTTCATAAAATTTTTTCATAATAGCTCACTCCTCAAAAACTCCTCTTTTATAACAGCATTATATTAACATTTGTAATTTCTCTTTTTCACAGGTTAATGTGATGGCATCTGCTTTGACTGAGACTTCGCCATCTGTATGTACCCAAAGGGGTGATGAAGTTTTCAGCTTCAGGGTAGAAGCGGAATATCGGTCAATCCCTTTAAACATATAGTGCTTTCCAAAGAAAGCAGTGGGCAGTGCAATCAGGATCAAAAGCTTGGACAGATCTCCTGCAACGCAGATATCCATTACACCGTCATGATAATCCGCACCGGGGCAGAACAGAAAACCGCCGCCCTCATACTGGTGAACCATCCCTGCCACAAACAGGAAACGCTTCAAATGGATGGGCTCCTTATCATCGACATAAATATCGCAGGAAACTTTCTTTGCGGCAATCAGCTGTTTTAATGCAATCGTCAGGTAGGTCAGCTTTCCGAGACCTATCTTATTCAGTATATTCTTGAATTTGGAAGCTAATGCTTCTTCACAGACAGCAGCATCAAAACCAATCCCGCAGCTGACAGCAAAGTATCGTTTCCGCAGGAACTCTTCACTGTGGTGTCTTGAGTATTCATTCGCGGTGCTCTCATAAGTGACACAGCCGATATCCATGGGAACAGGCAGCGTGCAGGACAGGATTCTGTCAAGGATCATAAGAGGATCCTTGCCCAATTTTAAATCCCTTGCCATGTCATTGCTGGAACCGGTGGGAATGTAACCCATCTGCACCCTGTCAAAATCGGTAATTCCCTGCAATGCTTCATTTAAGGTACCATCACCGCCCAAAATGATAAGCTTTACCTTTTCATCGGCAGAAGAATCAGCAGGAAAAGTAGTCAGCTCCCGCACAAGCTCGCAGACATGCCCGATTCTTTCGGAAAAGAATACCTTGTAGGCAATATTTTTTCCTTGAAGGGCCGGTTCGAGAACAGCCCATATCTTAGCTCCGCGTCCGGATTTAGAGGTTGGATTTACTATAATATAGTACATAAAAATTCACCTTTGTAAAATCTTTCCCTATTTTAGCAGTATTCCTTCCTATAGTAAAGCGATTTTGGAAGATATTTAGTTTTTTTTAAGAATGTTCTAAGAATAGTTCCTTTTTTGAAAGGTTCGTGCTATACTTTAACGTAATAAACTAAAAATCTGGCGACAGTGAGGAGGAAAAGACATGTATTCACTTGACGAAGTAAAGAATGTAGACCCGGAAATTGCACAGGCGATTGTGGATGAGCAGGAAAGACAGAACAGCCACATTGAACTGATTGCATCAGAAAACTGGGTAAGTAAGGCAGTTATGGCAGCAATGGGAAGTCCCCTTACCAACAAATATGCGGAAGGATATCCGGGAAAGCGTTATTACGGCGGATGTCAGTGTGTAGATGTTGTGGAAAATCTTGCCATAGAAAGAGCAAAGGAACTGTTTGGCTGTGACTACGCAAATGTGCAGCCCCATTCAGGAGCGCAGGCCAATTTTGCTGTTCAGTTTGCGGTGTGTAATCCCGGCGACACGATCATGGGAATGAATCTGGATCACGGCGGACATTTGACACACGGAAGCCCGGTTAATGTTTCCGGCAAGTATTTCCATATTGTTCCTTACGGTGTAAATGATGAGGGATTTATTGATTATGAGGAACTCAGAAGGATCGCACTTGAGTGTAAGCCTAAGATGATCATTGCAGGTGCTTCCGCTTATGCAAGAACCATAGATTTTAAGAAATTCAGAGAAGTGGCGGATGAAGTGGGAGCTGTTCTTATGGTGGATATGGCACATATTGCCGGCCTTGTGGCAGCAGGTCTTCATCCCAGTCCGATTCCCTATGCGGATGTAGTGACAACCACTACCCATAAGACCTTAAGAGGACCCAGAGGCGGTCTGATCCTTGCAAACAAGGAGGCTGCAGAGAAGTTTAACTTCAATAAGGCAGTGTTTCCCGGCATTCAGGGTGGTCCTCTGATGCATGTGATTGCTGCAAAGGCAGTCTGCTTCAAGGAAGCGTTGTCCGATGAGTTCAAATTATATCAGAAGGGTATTATTGACAATGCGCAGGCTCTTTGCAAGGGACTGCAGAGCAGGGATATCAAGATCGTATCCGGCGGTACAGACAATCACCTGATGCTGGTAGACCTTACCACCTATGATCTGACAGGAAAGGCCGTAGAAAAGATGCTGGATGAGGCTCACATCACAGCCAATAAGAATACCATTCCGGGTGATCCCAAATCTCCTTTTGTGACAAGCGGTATCCGTCTCGGTACACCTGCCGTTACTTCCAGAGGTATGAACACAGAGGATATGGATCAGATTGCAGAGGCAATTGCCATGATCATCAAGGGCGGCGAGGAGAAGATCCCTGAGGCAAGAGCAATTGTTCAGAAGCTTACTGACAAGTATCCGCTGATTTAAGAAAGATATCGGATCGTTTATAACCAATAAAGAAAAAGGTATTTCCCATATATTGGGAGATACCTTTTTTTACTTTGTAAATTGAGGTCAGAGATTAATATCCTAAGTCTTCTGCCACAAGAAATACCTTGATTCTTCCGGGATGGCCGCTTCTTCTGGTAATCACCACCTGATTGCAGATGCACTCGGGAGAAAGGCAGTCGCCGCATCTTCCGGTATGGAAACAGGGTGTGTTTTTGCTAAGGCGCCTTACGTTTGCAGGAGTGGCGATATCGCGGACTCTTGCATAGCCGGCTTCCACATTGCTGACAACTTTATTCATTCCGGCAACGATGATAATATGCTTCGGTCCATGGATCAGACAGGCAACACGGTTACCGTTACCGTCAATGTTGATCAGTTCACCGTCCATGGTAATGGCGTTTGCACTCATGAGATAATAATCAGAAAGAACGGCTTTCACATAAAGCTCCCGACTTTCCTCGGGGGATTTTGCAGTAAGTCTGTCGATGAGAGTGTAGTTCCCTTTCTTAAGTGCGTCAAGAAGACCGCATTCTTTAATGGATTCACTTCCGCCCCAGCTGATCTGTGAACCTTCTTCAATCAGATCTGTGATTGCTTTCACGCACTCAGTGCCGGTTTCAAAAAAGTATCCTTCCATATTTCTCTTTTCCAGATTTTTAATGATGCTTTCAGCGGCCGACTGAAAGGCAAGCTGTTTTGGTGTCATGGAAAAACCTCCTTTATTTCAATGATGAAAAAGAACTTTTATTACTATTATTATAGAGGAAATGCATTCGACAGAAAAGTAAAAAGATTTAAATTGCCAAAAAATCAAATTGATAGAAAATTTGTAAAAAATAGGAAACAAAACAGATAAAATTGTTGATAATGTAAAAAAATGAAAAAATAATAAAAAATATGAAAAAATGTGTTGACAAATAAAAACTGTTAATATATACTAAAGTTACAAAAACAAATTCACATAGATAAATCTAAAGAAAGGAATACAGTCCCTTGGAAACATAAGATCAGCTGTTTGATACAGACAGCAAGAAATGTGAAATTGTAAGTTTAAAGTACAAAAGAAAAATGTACGAAGGAAACGAATCTCAATCGTACCGTCCAAAAGAAAAAGTAGCGCAGCACATAAGAGAAGAGTAATAAGCCGTTACAGTACATCTGGTACAAAAGAAAAAAGGGAGAAGTACGAAAGAGAAAAACAAAACTGAATATGGAAAACGATACGAAAAGAGGTAAAGACCATTGGAGAGTATAGTTTAGAAGCGGGTATTAATCAAAGAGATTGATACCCGCTTCGACGTTCGAAAAGCTGACCGGACAGGTGTGTTATCGTTTATACAAAAAAGTTAGAATTATGATAAATGTGGTAAAAGTAGAAAATTTCCTGTAGAAATTATACGATAAATAAGGTATCATATCAGTGGATAAGTTTATAAATCGATTTTGAGATAAAGGAGCTAAAATGGCAGACTTAGACAGAGAAGAATTTGATGAAGAAATGGACAGACGTGAATTCAGAAGGAAACGCCGTGTCCGGAATCAGGTGATTGCTTATATCAGCGCTGTGATTATGCTTGCCGCTATTCTGACAGGTGCAGGCCTTGGAATCCACAAGGGAATTGCAGCATGGAATGATAAAAAAGAGGCAGAAGAGCTTCAGGCGCAAATGGAGGAAATGAGTGCAAATCAGGAGGATCAGGTTGTAGTGGAGGCTCCTGTGGAAACACAGGAACCTGTAGTGGAAGAAGAAAAGAGCCAGCTTGATGAGATTGTGGATGCATGTATTGCAGAGATGCCGTTGGAGGATAAGGTGGCCGGACTTTTTATCATTACGCCGGAAGCACTGACAGGAACAGATGTTGCAATTAAAGCAGGAGATACAACGAAGGAAAAGCTTTCTCAGTATGCAGTGGGTGGTTTAATATACGCCAAGCAGAATATCAAATCTGCTGATCAGCTGAAGGAGATGATTTCCGGAACTCAAAGTTTTAGTAAATATCCTCTGTTTATCGGTATAGATGAAGAAGGCGGAAGTGTCAGCAGGATAGCGGAAAGTGGACTTGCCGATAATGTAGGCACTATGGGAGACATTGGAGCTTCCGGTGATCTTTCAAAGGCTAAAGAGGCGGGAAGTACCATTGCTGCTTATCTCGCAGAGTATGGTTTCAATCTTGATTTTGCACCGGTGGCCGATGTAATTCTTGAAGGAAACAGTATCATTGGTGATCGTTCTTTTGGAAGCAATGCAGGTGATGACGCTGCTATGGTATCCGCCTGTGTGGAAGGTCTCCAGGCGGGAGATGTCAGTGCCTGTCTGAAACATTTCCCCGGTCTTGGCAGTACAACAGAGGACACGCATGAGGGAATGGCAACTTCCGAGAAGACAAAGGAAGATTTTGAAACAACGGATTTTCTCTCTTTTCAGGGTGGTATTGATGCAGGAGCAGATTTTGTGATGGTAAGTCATTTGTCTGTACCCAACATAACGGGTGACAATACACCCTCCTCTCTTTCCGATAAAATGATCACGGATATTTTAAGAGGTGAGCTGGGATTTAATGGTATTGTGATCACAGATGCTATGGATATGAAGGCCGTTACCGATTACTATACTTCGGATGAGGCTGCGGTAAAGGCTTTACAGGCAGGAGCCGATATGATTCTGATGCCGGAAGATTTTGAAGCTGCTTATCAGGGTGTTCTCGACGCGGTAAATAACGGAACGCTTTCCGAAGAGCGGATTAATGAGTCTCTTCAAAGAATATACAGAGTCAAATACAGTGACAAAGTGGAGGATTAATAATTTTTTTAATTTTTTGAAAAACTTTAAAAATTGTTGTTGACAAAATCAAAATCATAAGGTATAGTATTACTTGTCCGTCGGGTACGGATGAGTAAATGCACGAGTGGCTCAGTTGGTGGAGCACGACCTTGCCAAGGTCGGGGCCGCGGGTTCGAGTCCCGTCTCGTGCTCTTGAAAAGTCTAGTATTTACTAGGCTTTTTATTTTTATGTTGCATTTCGTGTTGCATAGTATCAAAGTGTTGTAATGTCATGCTGTTGTATTTCTGTGTATATTCTTCGATTGTTCCACGATAAATAGCTTTTAATGTATGATCTGATGACCATCCTCCACGTTGCATGATATACTGATCCGGAACTCCGATAGCGTGCATAATGCTGGCAGCATAGTGTCTTAGGTCATGAAATCTGAATTGAGTAATACCGAGTTTCCTTATGGATTTTTCAAAACGATGAGTGACTTGATCAGGTTTTAGATTTACAAGGCGACCAGTTTTTGGCAATTTATTTATTACAAAATCAGGCATCTCGACCATTCTTGTACTTGATACAGTCTTTGTAGTTTTTATAACCCACTCATCAGATCCTTTATCCACCATAGCTTTATTAACCGATATTATATTACCATGCACATCACTTGCTGTTAGAGCACATACCTCAGAACGACGTAGAGTGCCAAATGCGGCAAGATAAACAGCAATCTCCATATCTTTATCATTTTCAGAGAAATAATCCAGAATAGCCTTTATATCGTTGTCTGAAGGTACATATAATTTTTGTTGTACTCTTTGTGGCAATGTGATATGTAATTTAATATCAGGTTTGTATGTATCTATAACTGCTCGCAATAAACCGTATGCGTTTTTAACAGATTTAGGGCTATGATTTGCAGAAAAAATATTTACCCATTCCTGGATTACATCATTTCTTATATCATTCAGCTTAATGTCTTTAATTGTATCATAGTTGTTTCGCTGCATTCTTATGTACTCCCGTATAGTAGACGGAGATAGTACATTGTTTTTAAGATTGCAATAATTCAATATAGCCTGTCCAACTGTAACATTGTTTTTTATATTTTTCTGTTTATTTTTTTTTGAAGCATATTCAGCTGCCATAAATTCTGCTTCTCGTCTTCCTTCTGTTGTTGGATCATCAGATGTAAACGATTTGTATATTCGTTTTCCATTAGAATCTGTGTAGTCATAAACCAGACACCGCCATGATCCTGACGGCAATTTTTTTGCTTTTGCCATAGTGTCATCCTCCTTAAAAATGTGTATAAAAATAACAGCTTCTGAACTGGTGTTCACTTGAAAGCTGTCCCGGAAGATGATACAATCTGTATGTGCGTATACAGTAGATCTCCCCCCGAGACTATTGTGTTTTACCGTCCCTGTTGGCGCAGGGGCGGTTTTTCATTTATTGTTTTATTTTTTTTGCAAATTCTAATAACCGAACTTTATTATAAATGTCATTTGTAGCACCTAAAAAATATAAAAATGAGTTAGTAAACATTTCTATGTATTTATCAAGTGTATCACAGTTATCATAAGCCTGTTGATTCATTTTATATATAATCTCTTTATACTTCATAAAATCATTATACATATTCTGATCAGTAATAAATTGATCACAAATAATAATTATATTTTTATAAGATATTTCATAAGTAAAGCATGTAATTACATTCTCAAATAGTTTAGAATCTGATTGTATGATATTATGAGTTAAATATAAAAAATAAGTACATGACAAACTATAAACTTTAAATTTGTCAGATATATCGTTACATTTTATAATTTCATCTATTATTTCTATAAACTCTGAAACTATTTCATTAACAGCATCATCAAATAACGGTTTCAAATTCGAATAAACATATAATATATCATGCGCATCTCCACATATTTTTTCATATGGTATATTAGCCTGAGTTTCAAATTCATATGCAATACGAAAAGTCCTGTGCTGATACTGTAATGAATTTGTTAATTCTTCATCTTTTCTTTTATGAATATTATTAAATACTTCTATAAATTTCTTATATTCATTTTCTGTCAGATTTTTCTTCGCATCAATTGAATTAACAATATTCATCAATATAGTGCAATCTGATAATTTTTCTGAATGGGTTTCAGTAAGTTTATTGATTCTGGAAACTTTAAAAGTATCAAACATATTATATCCTCATACGCACAATTCCATAGAAACTTCCATGTTATGTGCATTGTACTCTATATTATCTGCATCATCTTTATCAAAATCATTTCCTGTTATGTGTTTCATAGCATGTTTGAAAGCATTTCTTTGCTCTTCTGATGAAAGAGAAGAATCAATAAAAATGGTATAGGAATCATCTTCATTTTTCACGATTGTCTCTTTTACTTTCTTATTAGGAAACTGTATTAGTTGCACATTATAATCAATCAATATTACCACGTTCCTTTCTCTTAAGTGCAAGCAACATACTATGTACTGTTTCTATATCTTCTGGTGTGGCATCCTGTGCAGAATCCATAAGCATACGAAGGCTTTTGTTCTCAAATACTTTCTGCGCTATCTTCTTCGTTTCTTCATTAAAATAGTAAGTTTCTCCTCCTTCTTTTTCTTCACCTGTCATCAGATAATCAACTGATACATGAAATAAATCTGCAATTTTTTGAATTTTGTCAATTTTAGGAATGCTTTTTCCTTTTTTCCAATCTGAAAGAGTAGATTGAGCAATTCCAGTCTCAACTGATACCTTATATGCAGTATAACCAAATTCTTTCATTAGTTTTTCAAATATCTCATACATACGCGCCTCCAAAATACTTAAATTTTCCGAATTTTACATATTGACAATACAAGAAACACGTAGTATTATTAAACTATGCTTAAGGAATCCGAATTTCCTTAAGAACAGAACTACGGTGTGCGATGTACTTCGTCTGGTAAACATAGTATATCGCATAACCGAAGTATTTTCAACTACAAGATATAGGGAAGGAGTGATTTTTTTGTACAAGAAATATGAAGAGTTGCTTATAAAAACAGGTAAAACTTCATATCAGGTATCTAAAGATACTGGAATAGCGCAGAGCACTATTTCTGATTGGAAAACAGGAAGAAGTAATCCTAAATTAGAAAAACTTCAAATACTGGCAGATTACTTCTGTGTTCCAATAACTTATTTTATCGGAGGTGATTAAATGCCAAAAGTATCAGTAGGATTATTCACTGAAAAGAATGCAAGGTTTATCCGTAATGTGAGATCAGGTCTTGTTAAGAATGGTAAAGAAAGCAAAGACCTTACAACAAGAACAGGGAGATGCGTTAAAACAGTATACAACAAATACAAGGAGCCTGAAAAATTAACGGTAACCGAATTACGTGCGTACATAAAGGAAGCATCTCTTCCTGAGCAAGAAGTTTTGGATTTTCTGTATGAGGGAAAGTATGTATGAATTAGAGTTGTCTGACAGCGAATATAAAGAATTTGCTTTGAAGTGCCGGTACGTTATGGCGCAGAGAGAAATAAGCAGAAAGGTGCTTGCAGAAAGGACAGGCTTTTCCATTCACAGCATTAATGCTTTTTTCTCCGGAAGAAATAGCAGATTCATAGCTGCTGCAATAGCTAAAGAATTGGAGGTTTCAAATGAAAAAATTACTTAGATTCATTCAGTGCATAGGTTTTTCGCTTTTCATGATTGGCGGTATGGCCGCAGATTCCAACATTGTGATTGCATCCGTTCTTGTAATATGTGGTCTTGCAGTCATGATCGGATTCTTGAAGATTGAAAACGATTATTGCTTTGTAGAACACGAAAAAAGGCCCTGCCACCGACCAAAGTACAGAGCCCAAAATAACACGCGTAATGCTATTTCTATGCTTATTATGGCATGGAGGAAAGGAAAAGTCAATGGTGACTTGTGAATGTTGCGGCGGAAATTATGACAATGGCGAGCTGATCGGCGGTAAATGCCTTGAATGTCTGGAAGAGG
>CAMEIH010000062.1 GCA_945917985.1 uncultured Clostridium sp.
CCGTAAACCCTGTTTTCCCGGACAGCGCTCCCTCCATCATGGAGAGAAATGCGTTGTGATTATAACAGCTGAAGCTTCGTCCGCTGTTTTCGATTTTCCCTTCTTTTTCCCTGTAACCTTCAAACTGATAAGACGGAGTTCTCGTAATGTTTAAAAATTCCTCTTTTGCGGGCGAATCCATAATGCAATAGGACATGATTTTTGCAAGGTCCGCCGCCGTGGTAGAATGGATTTTCGTCTCTCCATCCGGCGTTGTGGCAGTGGCATCCAGTCCGTTCGGCGTAATAAAAAAAGTATCAAAACAACCGATATCTTTTGCTTTCTGGTTCATCATGGCGGCAAATCCCTCCACGCTTCCTCCGATATGCTCTGCAATGGCTACTGCAGAATCATTATGAGATTCCAGCATCAGGGAATAGAGCAGATCCTTTAAGCAATATCGCTCCCCTGCCCGCATATTCAGCTTTACCTTCGGCATGGAAGCCGCATAGGAAGACACCTCCACAAAATCTTCCAAATTCCCGTATTCCAGTGCCAGTATACAGGTCATAATTTTGGTGGTGCTTGCCATGGGACGTATTTCTTCACTGTTTTTTTCATATAAAATACGCCCGGAACCGGCATCCATCAAAATGGCCGATTGGGCGTACAGCTGAAGACTTGTACTGTTTTTCCCGTTTTCTTCCGCCTTTGCTTCCCCCACATACAGGAAAACGGGAAACAGCATCAGAAACAGAAAAAGCAATAACACTTTTACTTTCATAGATTTATATTTCATACAGAATCCGGCTTTTCTCTTTCTTTCATCTTATGAAAGCCGGTTCACAAATATCCCTATACATCTACACTCAAGCTGATTTCTGCCTCCGCCTGCTCTTTAAATTCCTCAATCTGCACCTGGGACAGCTCGGGCAATTCCTCCAATGACTTCACGCCAAAGCTGCGCAAAAATTCCTCAGTTGTTCCAAAAAGCAGCGGCCGTCCCGGAGCATCCATTCTGCCGACCTCAGTAATCAAACCAAATTCTACAAGCCTGTTGACTGCATGATCGCAGCTGACTCCCCTGATCTTTTCGATCTCCAGTCTGGTGATAGGCTGCTTATAGGCAATGATGGACAAGGTCTCCAAAAGTGTATCTGTCAGCACATATTTTCTTGGTGTTTTGGCAATTTTGATCAGATACTCATACATATCGCCCTTGGTACACATTTGAAAGGAATCCTCGAGCTCCATCAGCGTAATACCGCATTCCCGGCTGTCATAGTCCTCCTTCATTTCGAGCAGCAGCTCCTTCGTTGTCTTTTTGTCTTCCTCTATCACAGCCGCCAGTCTTTCAACCTCTACGGATTCACCCATCGTAAAAAGTATGGATTCCAGCACTGCTTTTGCCTTGTCTCTTTCCACTGAACAACCTCCTATGCCACATTTGAGGTAATGAGAATATCATCAAACGTGTCTTCCTGCACCACAGAAACCTTACCAATCTTCATAAGCTCCAGCATAACGAGAAATGTAACTATCACTTCCATCTTGCTGTGCTGTTTCTCAAGAAGCTCCCTGAAGCTGAAGGTTTTGTGTCTGCCGATATACTCTTCAATATAAATCGTTTTCTGATCCATATCGATTTCATCTTTTTCAATATTTCCAAAATGACTCCTGACAGGGTCGATCTTATCCTCCTGTCTCTTCATAACCGATTTAAACAGATTTTGAAGTTTGTTCAAATCTGCATCTCCAAGCAGTACGCCATAATCAATCGGCGGTCTGTAGTCTTCCACTTCCTTCGGCAGTGTTTTCTCTTTGAATAAAGTATGAGCAGCGTCAACCTGCCTGTCCTTCAATTCAAAGGACATATATTTGTACATTTTATATTCCAACAGCTTTTGAACCAGCTCGGCTCTCGGATCTTCCTCTTCTCCCTCCTCATTTACTTCCTTGGGAAGAAGCATACGGCATTTGATATCTAGCAAAGTGGCAGCCATAACCAAAAACTCACTCATCACATTCATATCTTCTGTCTGCATTTGCTGTATGTATTCCAGATACTGAGCCGTGATTTCCACAATGGGAATATCATAAATATCGATTTTATTCTTTTCAATCAAGTGGAGCAACAGATCAAGAGGTCCCTCAAACACCTGAAGTTTAACAGATATTGCCATATCCTATTGCCTTTCTACTTACAAATAGCGATGGTTGCGCTTGTTCCAAGACGGCTCGCACCGGCTTCCACCATCTTTTGTGCTGTTTCCTTATCACGAATACCTCCGGATGCCTTAACGCCCATGGAATCACCTACTGTCTTTCGCATCAGTTCCACATCATGTGCATTAGCGCCACCCGTTGAAAATCCGGTAGAAGTCTTTACATAGTCTGCACCTGCTTCCTTTGCCAGTTCACAGGCCTTAATCTTTTCCTCGTCCGTCAAAAGGCAGGTTTCGATAATCACCTTAAGAAGTGCCTGTCCACATGCTTTTTTCACTTCCTTGATGTCATTACGCACCACATTATATTCTTTATCTTTAAGTGCTCCCACATTGATGACCATATCGATTTCGTCAGCGCCGTCCTTCACTGCCAGTTCCGTTTCCGCAGCCTTCGCTTTTGTACTCATTTGCCCCAGCGGGAAACCGACAACAGTACAGACCTTTACATCACTGTCTTTTAATTTTTCTGCCACAAAAGCCGTATAATAGCTGTTGACGCAAACTGACATAAAGCCGTATTCCTTTGCTTCCTCGCAGATTCTCGCTACAGCCTCTCTGGTGGCATCGGCCTTTAAAATTGTGTGATCAAATAATTTGGTATTCATCATCTCAATATCCTCTCTATTCATGCAGTTAATAATTTTATCATGATTTTTCTTTTAAATCAATCACCACAAGTTCCCCCGGATTGAAGATCCTGATGGGAAGTGTATGGGTTCCAAGCCCTCTGGATAAAACCATCTCCTTATCACCGCTCTCAAATTTTCCACCGTCATAATGGGGAAAAAGACAGAGCTTAGGGGAGATTACGCCTCCGAAAAAGGGCAGAACCATAAGTCCTCCGTGAACATGTCCGGAAACAGTAAGATCTGCTCCCCATTTGGCATAGGTTTCAAAATAGTCGGGATTATGGGCAATCAGAAGATTGAACCGCTCCGGGTCAGGATTTCCGAGAAGTTCCTCAAGATAAGACGTTTCCATGTGCTGACTGACAAGTTTCTTATAAAAGGGGCGTCCAATCTCCAATCCGTAAATATCCATATTAAAAGAGGGCAAAGTCGCCTTTTCATTCACCAGAATATCCGCTCCTGCTTCCCCGATCTTTGCCATATAATCCTCATACATGGTTCCGAAAATATCCGGATAAAGTCTGGTCTTGTGCTCGTGGTTGCCATTTCCGTAGTAGACAGGATATCTCTCCGCAAGTCTGCAAACAAAATCTGCACTGGCCATATTATCCTGCTTTTGGACAGAGGTATACATATCACCTGCAATCAGTATGGCATCCGGTTTCTGTTTCTCAATCGCCTCAAATAGTCTTTGATTATCTTTTCCGAATGATTTATTGTGCAGATCCGACAGGAGAATAAACCTTCCGCTCTTTTTCAATTTTTCAGACGTAACAGTGTATTCCCGTATCACGAATCGATTGCAGTCGATGATCATTACAATGATAAAAAATATTGCGATTGCTGCTATTATGCCTAAAAATATTACCACGTTCATTTTCCTTTTTCTTATTTCATAATTTGCGCATCCTGCTAAATTACACTTGTTCAGGTTCTGTGCACCGGAAACTCAGGTCAAGCCCGTGCCTCTATATTATCATATAAAGAGGCACGGGTCAAAAGGTCCCAAAAATTTTCACAGCTGCAAAAACAGTTTCCATACCTTTACAACATAATCTTTATATCCCGCCTTCTCGATGGTCACATCCGAAAGAATGGAAACACTGCCGATTCTCTGACCATCCAGTGTATAGACTGCTTCTCCAACCGGATCCCCCCGACTGATCGGAGCCTGTATTTCAGGCGGCAGACTGATTGTTTTTTCAATAACGCTTAAATTTTTGCCCTCAATGTCAAGATAGCGAAAAGGTTCTTTATAAATCAAAGAAGCCTCATCTTCCACTCCGCCTTTTACGGGGATCATCGGCAATGTATCCTTATTTTCATCCTCATAGAGAGCGCTGACACTGTATCCATAGTTCAGCAGTGCCATGGCATCCTGAAATCTTACTTTGTTGTTGGGTGACCCCATCACTACTGCAATCAGATCAATATTATCCTTACTGGCGGTAGCGGAAAGACAGTAAAGCGCCTTGCTGGTGGAACCGGTCTTAAGTCCCGTGGTCCATTCATACATCTTTAAAAGCTTATTGGTACTGGACAGGGTAAAGTTGGATGTTCCCTGATTGGTCACGTGTGTGATATCCTCCATCCAGATCTTTGTGTAGTTAAAAACCTCCGGATATCTGGTGATCAGTTCTCGCGACATGATAGCCACATCTTTCGCCGTTGTATAATGATTATCGGAATCCGTAAGTCCGCAGCAATCCTCAAAATGGGTATCGTTCATACCAAGCTCTGCCGCCTTGTCATTCATCATCTTTACAAATTCTTCTTCGCTCCCTGCAATAAACTCCGCTGCCGCCACACTGGCATCATTACCGGAGGCCACTGCAATGCACTTAATGATGGTTTCCAGTGTCTGCACTTCCCCTTCTTCCAGGAAGACCTGGGAACCCCCCATTGATTTCGCATAAGCACTTGTTATGACATCACTGTTCAAATTAATTCTTCCCGTATTTAAATGCTCAAAAATCAATAAAAGCGTCATGATTTTGGTAATACTTGCAGGGCTTCTTCTCTCTGTTGCATTCTCCTCACAGATTACTTTCCCTGTAGAAGCTTCCATCAGAATATAAGACGGCGCTTCCACGGAAGGAACAGCCTTAACTGTCAAAACATTGGTAAATAAAAAAGTGACGCTTATCACATAGCATAAGATTACTTTTAAGATTTTATTCACGATGCACTCTCCACATATGTATTCTATTAACATGGATATGCTTTTTGAAGATGCATAATGCAAGTACCAAAAAAGAGAGTGATCAAAAATCACTCTCCGGCTTAAAAATTCTATAAAATTTGAAAAGATAATCCAGCGCCACCAAAAACAGTATCATCAGGCAGAGCTTTTCGCCCATTGCAGGATCATATCTATCGATAAACCCGAGGATTTTGCCGTGAAGGAACATGATGATGATCACCGCGTAAAATCCCCAGGCAATGGTGCTTTCCAGACAAATGATTCCCCGATAATTGCAGGGCTTTTCATTGTAATCCCACCAGACCTCCCCGAATACCTTCAGCATCAGCCGGCCTACCAGATACTCGAAGGCAGTGGCAAGAACAGCGCCTGCCAGATACAATTTTATGTAATGACCACTCAGCGGACTTAGGATCAGATACCCCAGCACTCCGCCAAATCCGTAAATAGGACAGAACGGACCTTTTCCAAAGCCTCTGTTCGTCAGCTTCCTGTTACAAAACGACATATAAATAGACTCTACCGTCCATCCCAGTATACTGTATATAATAAATGCCGCTATCAGATGATAGACATCCGTTCCGAACATTTCCCTTGTCCACATAGTAACTCAAATTCTCCCTTACTCTCATAATCTCAAAATTGTAACTTCAGCCAAAATGCTGCACTCCTTATAATGCAATAAAGTTCCTGATATAATTATCAGGAACTTCAAATGCTTATAATTAGTTGTATTTACGTTTTCTTGCAGCTTCAGATTTCTTCTTACGTCTTACGCTGGGCTTCTCGTAATGCTCTCTCTTACGAATCTCCTGCTGGATACCAGCTTTTGCGCAGCTTCTTTTGAAACGACGTAAAGCGCTATCTAAAGTCTCGTTCTCTTTTACGATTACGTTTGACATCTCGCACCTGACCTCCCTTCAGTCCCTTCCTAGTAACACGACTGATTGGGTTTTTATTCATGCACCTACATGCACATGTATGATTATAGCATAAAATCAGCGCAAGTCAACCAAAAATTTACTTTTATTGCTGATTTTCCGCATCACTACTTCAGCTGGTCTTCCAAAACCCTGGCTGTCTCTGCAACTGCAGCACCGATTCCCGCAGGATTTTTGCCGCCGGCCTGAGCCATATTGGGACGTCCGCCGCCGCCACCGCCGACCAAAGCTGCAATACCCTTGATCAGATTTCCGGCATGAGCACCCTTTGCAATCGCTTCCTCTGTTGCCATGGCTACCATGTTCACCTTGCCATCACAATCGGAGATCAGAACGATCACACCCTCGCCGAGCTTCGTCTTGAGCTGATCCCCCAGATCACGGAGTCCGTTCATGTCTACACCGGATACTGACGTTGCCAGAAGCTTTACGCCCTTAACCTCGCTCACCTGATTCGAGGCATCACCAAGTGCATCCTTTGCGGCTTTGCTCTTTAAGGATTCGTTTTCGCTCTGAAGGGCTTTCATTTCAGCCATCAAATGCTCCGAACGCTCCAAAAGGGAAGCCGGAGTAGTTTTTAACACTTTTGCAACCGCATTCATCTTTTCTTCCATATCCTGATAATAAGCAGTTACATTTCTGCCAGTGATTGCCTCAATACGACGGATGCCGGCAGCCACACCGGACTCGGAAAGAATCTTAAAGGAAGCGATCTCACCTGTATGTCCCACATGAGTACCGCCGCACAATTCCTTGGAGAAATCACCCACCATTACTACCCTTACAGTATCGCCGTACTTTTCACCAAAAAGTGCCATAGCTCCTGTCTTTCTTGCCTCTTCAAGGCTCATGATCTTCGTCTCGACAGGAAGATCCTCTGCAATCTTTTCATTTACAATTTCTTCAACCTTTTTGATTTCCTCTGCTGTCATTGCCTGTCCGTGGCTGAAATCAAAACGGGTTCTCTCGCCGTCCTGATAAGAACCGGACTGCTCCACATGATCTCCAAGTACTTCACGGAGTGCCTCCTGTAACAGATGGGTTGCCGTGTGATTTTTACAGGTATTGCCACGGTTTAATGCCGAAACGGAAAGAGAAGCTGTCTCTCCCTTTGCCACAGTACCGGACACCACTTTACCGATATGGCCGATTCTGCCTCCCGGCAGTTTCACGGTATCCTGCACCTCAAAAGTACCGTTTCCGGTACGGATCACACCAAAGTCACCCTTCTGTCCACCCATGGTTGCATAGAAAGGAGTTTTCAGGGTAATGATGTTCCCCTCTTCCCCTTCGCAAAGTGCATCCTTCCATTCACTTCCGTTATTCATAGCAGCAATACTGCTCTCTGCCGTCAGAGTGTCATAACCCACAAATTCACTGACAACAGATGCGTCTAAACTCTCATACAATCCCGCATTGTCTGTAGAAAGCTTGGCAGAGAAATTCTGGTTGTCTCTTGCCTTCTGCTTCTGTTCCTCCATTGCCTTAGCAAATCCATCCTCGTCAACAGTAAGCCCTTCTTCTCCTGCCATCTCCACAGTCAATTCGATGGGGAAGCCGAAGGTATCATACAGATAGAATGCGGATTTACCATCAATTTCATCTGATCCGGCTTTCTTTTTCTGTTCCAGTATCTTGCGGAATTCCTTCATGCCGTTTTCTACAGTGCTCTCAAAACGATTGATCTCCTTCTTGAGCTCTGTGATGACAAACTCTTTGTTCTTTTTCAGAAGAGGATAACTTTCCGCATAAATATCATCAATATAAATGGATGCAATTTCCAAAAGATTGTCAGCGTTTAAGCCAAGTACACGACCGTGTCTCACAGCACGGCGGATCAGACGGCGAAGCACATAGCCTGCTCCCACATTGGAGGGAAGAAGCTTTGCCTCATCTCCGATCAGCATGACGCTGGTACGGAGATGATCTGCCAGAATTCTCATGGATCTTGTCAGCTTCTCGTCCTGCTCATACTTCGTTCCCGAAGCCTTCTCGATATAGGCGATCACGGGAGCAAACAGATCAATCCGGTAAACATCCCTGGTACCGTTAAGGAATGCCAGAATACGCTCAAGTCCCCATCCGGTATCTACATTTTTCTGTTTTAAGGGAGTCAGGCTTCCGTCATGATGCTTTTCATACTGCATAAAAACATCATTTCCCAATTCCGTATATTTTCCGCAGTGGCAGCCGGGGCCGCAGTCAGGGCCACAATCCGGTCTGTCAGCCACATAGAACATTTCACTGTCGGGACCGCAGGGACCATACTCAAGTCCCCACCAGTTATCCTCTGCGGGCAGATAATAAATATTTTCTTTCTTAAAGCCGGAAGCAATACGATACTGTGCACCCTCCTCATCTCTGGGAGCATTCTCGTCTCCCGCGAACACTGTGGCTGCAAGATGATCGGCGTCAAAGCCAAAAACCTCCGTCAAAAGCTCGAAGCTCCACTGACAACGCTCCTTTTTAAAATAATCTCCAAGGCTCCAGCTTCCCATCATTTCAAAGAAGGTCACATGGCTCTTATCACCCACGGAATCAATATCGTTGGTACGAACACACCCCTGTACGTTGCAGAGTCTCGTTCCCAAAGGATGCTTCTGTCCCAGCAGATAGGGCATCAGAGGCTGCATTCCCGCCACGTTAAAGAGTACGCCCGTGGAACCGTCAGATACGAGGGAAACCGCTCCTACATCTACATGTCCCCGATCGATATAAAATTGTTTCCAGGTCTTTCTCATTTCATCTGAAGTGAATTGTCTCATATATTTTCTCTCCTCATTCTTCCTCACCGGCAAACGATTGCCTAGAAGGTAAACTTATCTGCAAAATAGGCATCGAGATCAGCGATTGCAACACGCTCCTGCTCCATGGAATCTCTGAATCTGACAGTCACGCAGCCGTCTGTCTCGGAATCAAAGTCGTAGGTGATGCAGAAAGGTGTACCGATCTCATCCTGACGACGATATCTCTTACCGATATTTCCTCTGTCATCAAATTCGCAGTTATATTTCTTGGATAGCTCAAGGAAAATCTTTTCAGCGCCCTCATTCAGCTTCTTGGACAAAGGAAGCACGCCGATCTTTACAGGTGCAAGCGCGGGATGGAAATGAAGCACGGTACGCACATCGCCCTCTCCGATTTCTTCCTCATCATAAGCAGCACACAGGAACGCAAGTACCACACGGTCTGCACCCAGTGAAGGCTCTATTACATAAGGGATATATTTCCAGTTCTTCTGATCATCAAAGTAGGTCAGATCCTGACCTGATGTATTTTGGTGCTGTGTCAGGTCATAATCGGTTCTGTCGGCAATCCCCCAAAGCTCTCCCCATCCGAAGGGGAACAGGAACTCGATATCCGTGGTTGCCTTAGAATAGAAGGACAGTTCTTCCTTGTCATGGTCACGCACACGCATTTCCTCGTCCTTCATGCCAAGGCTCTTCAGCCAGTCAATACAGAACTGTTTCCAGTATGCAAACCACTCAAGATCAGTATCCGGCTCACAGAAGAATTCCAACTCCATCTGCTCAAATTCTCTGGTACGGAAGGTAAAG
The DNA here is from genome assembly GCA_945917985.1 of uncultured Clostridium sp. Lineage (GTDB taxonomy): Bacteria > Bacillota > Clostridia > Lachnospirales > Lachnospiraceae > Suilimivivens. The sequence goes on from CAMEIH010000062.1 coordinate 9,538, forward strand.
TTTCCGGGTGTGATCTCATTACGGAAGGATTTACCGATCTGACCGATACCGAAAGGAATTTTCTTACGGGAAGTTCTCTGAACATTCTTAAAGTTAACAAAAATACCCTGTGCTGTTTCGGGTCTCAAATATACGGTATTCTTTGCATCCTCCGTTACACCCTGGAAGGTTTTGAACATCAGGTTGAACTGGCGGATATCGGTAAAATTATGCTTGCCGCAGGAAGGACAGGGAACATTGTTGTCCTCAATAAATGCTTTCATCTTTTCCTGTGACCATCCGTCGATGGAACCGTCAAGCTCCATGCCATGCTCTGCCGCATAATCTTCAATGATCTTATCTGCCCTGAAACGCTCATGACATTCCTTGCAATCCATCAGGGGATCGGAAAAACCGCCAAGATGTCCGGATGCAACCCATGTCTGGGGATTCATCAGGATCGCACAGTCTACACCAACGTTGTACTGGTTTTCCATGATAAATTTCTGCCACCATGCTTTCTTTACATTATTTTTCAGCTCCACGCCGAGATTACCGTAATCCCAGGTATTGGCAAGGCCTCCGTAAATTTCCGAACCGGGATACACAAATCCTCTTGCTTTTGCCAGGGCAACGATTTTGTCCATTGTTTTTTCCATGATACACATACCTTTCGTTTCTATAATTTTTTCATTACTATTTATATATAATGTAAGCCATCTCATCTGATGCTTCGTCAAAGGAGACTGTCTTACATTTCTTATCCGTCTTCACATTGCTGCTCACATAGACAGCTTTGCCGTCAAGAACCACAGGTTCTTTCATATCTGTGATCAATATCTTCGCATCACTCATTTCGAGAATATCCGACATTCCGGCCGTTACAAGCTGATCTGAAGAGGAAATAAATACTTTGTTGAGATCATATCCGGCCTTTTGTGCCTCCGAAACGGAACCCAAAAAGAAAACACCGTCGTTAAAGACCGCATAAGATTCGCTGTCCGCATAAGTCATCTCCACTCTTGCGACGCCGTTTTCCACCGAAACCTTATCCACGGAAACAGCGTCTTCTCCGAGCTGTCGGTTATAGGATACCACTTCCTCCAGTATCATCTGCTGCAATTCAGCCTTATCGTAATAAGATTTGTCAAAATCCTCCACGATCGTAGCTTTGACAGCTCCGTCCTTTAAAAGAGAAACGCTGCTTTCTCCCTCTCCCGCATTACAGGCCGTGAGTGCCAGCGTCCCCAAAAAGAGACTTAAGACTGCTGCTTTTGCAAGCTTGTGCTTTTGTAAAAAATAACTGCTTAAAATCATTATGACTCCTGCTCTTTATATCCTTCATTTCCCAGCTATACCCAATTTATTATATATGACTTATTTTCGTTTTTCAACATGGAATTTCATTCAGTATCTCGAGGCTTTTAAATTTTCTGTCGATAAAGCGCTTTCTGAAGTTATCTGCTATTTCTTTTATCTCTTCAAGTACACTGTCCGTAACCGCAAACGTAAACAGTTTTTCCACAGAAGTATTTACAATAAAGGACAATGTGTATACCGTAGATTCCTGATACTTATGATCCTCCGGCAGTCCCGGATACTCCCCGTTTAAAGAGAGGGCTTTGATCTCAAATATGTATCGCACCAGCCTGTTGTCAAGTCCTTTGTGGCACAGGGCCCTCAGCGACTGGTAAAGAAGCTTTAGCATTTCTTTTTCATCGTTGTTTTCTCTGGTATAGTAATCCATTACCTCCAGAAAATACATGCCGTAACAGGCGCCTTCGAAGTCCTCCCTAAGGGGAGCAAAATAATTGCTGATTGCCGCTTCCGACACAGAGTAGGAGCTTCTTCCCTCATACAGTTTAAATTCGCCAAAACAAAAGGGATTGGTGGATGCCAGCAACCTGCTTCCCTGCTTTCTTGCTCCTTTGGCAAAGGCTGCTATCTTTCCCCTCTCCCTTGTCAGTATGACTATTCTTCTGTCATATTCCCCGAAAGGTTCCGCTTTTAATATCAGTCCTGTAACATTGCATAGATCCTGCACCTGAATCTTCTCCTTTATGAACAGGTTCCTCGTTAGGCTTCTGCTTCAGGTAAGACAGATAATCCTCCACTCTTCCTGTTCTCAAAAATTGTTGCCAGTAATTTGTTTCTTTCATCTTGTTCCCCCTAATCAAAAGTATGATATTAGGGTTTACTTTTTTCTTTTTTCTATTCGTACTCCTTCTGATTGTAGCCAAAATTTTTCAGCAAAAATTCACTGTCACGCCAGTCCTTTTTTACCTTCACCCAAAGCTGAAGATTTACTTTACTTTCCAGCATATTTTCAATATCTTTTCTGGCGTTCATACCAATCTTTTTCAGCATGCTTCCCTGCTTGCCGATAATGATTCCCTTATGAGATTCCCTCTCGCAGATAATGGTAGCTTCAATGTCTACGATATTCCCTCGCCACTTCATCTTTTCGATGGTTACCGCAATGCCGTGGGGAATCTCTTCATCCAGACACCGCAACGCCTTTTCACGGATCATTTCTGCCACAATCTGGCGCTGCGGCTGGTCTGTAACGGTATCTTCATCATAAAAAGCCGGCCCATACGGAAGATACTTCATAATACATTTGATCAGTTCATCCGTGTTTTCTTTTTTTAATGCAGAAACGGGAACGATCTCATCAAAATCCATCTCTTTCCTGTAAGTGTCGATAAATCCCAAAAGTTCTTCCTTTTTCACCGTATCGATCTTGTTGATCACCAGTATCACCGGGGTGCTCACCTTGGAAAGCTGCTCTATGATATGTTTTTCGCCTGCACCGATAAAGTTACTTGGCTCTACCAGCCAGAGCACCACATCCACTTCCTTCAAAGTATGCTCTGCCACATTTACCATATAATCCCCCAGTTTATTTTTTGCCTTGTGGATTCCGGGCGTATCTACAAAGACGATCTGCCCTTCCTCCGAAGTATAGACAGTCTGAATCCTGTTTCTGGTCGTCTGGGGTTTATTTGAAGTGATGGCAATCTTCTGTCCGATGAGGCTGTTCATCAATGTGGATTTTCCCACGTTGGGTCTTCCGATCAGTGTCACAAACCCGGATTTATACTGGTCATTCATGGTTAACTTTCTCCTTTGCGGCTTTTCTCTTTTTCCTCGCTTTTCTGATCAGCTTAATGATCAGTACAATCAGAATAATGACAACCGCCCACACTACCAGATAAGGCAGATTGATAATAAGTCCGATGAAGAAATTCTTAATGCCTCTGCCTACACTCTCAAGGCTGTCCACAAAACCGGTGCTGATTTTTTCCCAGGTTGTCTGTTCGCTTACAGGAGTCAGCTTTTTGACCTCATTCACATTAAGATAAACGGTGCTGTAGGACACCTGATTATCCATGGTGCGAAGCTGGGATTCCATGCTCTCGATCTGATATCTCACCTCAGAGAGACGGCTCTCGATGGTGATGATGTCCTCCACGCTCTCCGCCTGCTCAAGAAGCTCCAAAAGTCTTGCCTGCTCTGTTTCCAGTGCTTCCTTGTGGCTCTTCATATCCACATATTGTAATGTCACATCCGTAACACTTTCGTTTTTGCTGATCACATTGGAGCATTCCGCTACAGCTGATAAAAAGGCATCCAGTTTTTCCGCCGGAATCCGTAAAGTCAAACTGGAGTTTCTGCTGCTGTTTCCATAGTAATTGCTACCGTTATAGGTGTAGCTGGACTCCACATATCCGCCAAAGCTCTCCGTCTTTTCGGTAATGGTCTGCATCAGCACATCAAACTCTTCTGTTTCTACTTCCAGATTCACATTTTTGATCAGCTTTCTTGCAGTGTTCTTTACCTCAACTTCACTGCTTTCCGATCCGTCTTCTGCAGCCCCGGCCATCGGTTCTTCTGCATAGGAAGCCGTCTCATTCAGATAGATATCGTCTGTGGCATAATCATAGGCCGCTTCTTCCGCCATTTCCGTGGTCGCCAGAGCATAACCATCACTTTTGCTTCCCGCTCCGCATCCGGAAAGCAGTGCACATACCATCAATAAGCTGAATCCGGTAACCATATTGTTATTCTTCATTTTCTTTTCCTCCCTGTAATCCCCTAGTGGAACAGCTGCTCAACAGTTTTAAACATTTCCTTATTTTCTTTGATCTTCTCTCCGTTGCCCACAACACAGAGGCACTCCTCGCTCATGAACGCCTCAATGTAGCGATACAGCCCTTTCAGGGTATCGGCAGTGGTGGCAAGGAGTTCATCTCTTTCCTTCTGCAGTCTTTCCATGGGAAGCTTTGTCAGATAGCCTCCAAGTGAATAGCTGCCTTTTGTCTGCGGTGTCATGGGCACATCCAGCTCACTGACAGCACCGATGATAAACTGAGTTACCGTGCGCTCATCGGCATCATAATTCTTTACGTAATCCGCTGCCTGCCTGTATACCTCCACGGTTTTCTCCAGATTGGGATCACGGTAGGATACAAAATAAGCATCTCCGTTTTTGCCAAAATTGCTCATGCAACCGTATGCGCCACCCTTGACACGAACCTGATTCCAGAGGTATTCGTATCCCATCATAACCTTAAGGACCTTCAAAGCCCCTGTATAGGGAAGTCCCTTCTGAATAAAGTTTCCTGCACGGCACACATACTGGATCTGTCCGGCTGTCATAAAGCCCTCATTCTTCACGGTAAGCTCCGGCACGAAAGGTGTACCTTCCACTTTCTCTGTGAAAAGTGATCTCTTCAAAGCTTCTATCTGCTCTTCTATGCCTTCAAGACCTTCCCCGGTTCCCGTATAATCAAACAAAAGATTTTCCGGCCTGAAAATGCACTTTACAAGCTCCTTCAGATTCTGTTTCAGTTCTTCCTTTTTCGCTTCAAAATTCTCATCCAGGTCTTCCAGAAGCCGATACTGGGGAATGCCGCTTATCTGCTCCGAAATAGCCGCCGAATTTGAAAAATAAGCCATAGCCCGGATGGCGGCAAGAGAATGACCCGCACTCGTCATGGTTGCCTGCATTCTGGATTTTACCTCGGCAATCATCTCATGAAGTCGCTTTTCGTCCTCAAAATCAGAGGTGAGAATAATCTCTTTCATCAGCTGCAACGCTTTATCTCTGTTCTCATAAAGCACCTTGGCTTTCACCTCCAGGGTTGCTTTACATTCGGAAAGACAATCCGCATTTGTATATGTGTTTACCACAAAACGGATCCCTCCGGTATAAATATTGACCTCGTTAAACAGTTCTCCGTAACTGTGCGATGATGTATTCACCATCATCAGTACAGACTTAAGGATTCCCACATAAGGGAACAGCTTTGCCGGCACTTTGCCAAGATCAAATACAAGATTAAGATATCCGATTCCGTTGGTGAATATATCATGAACGAGCAAGGTGGTATCCGAAACCTTTTTCTCCTCGTTGACATAGGGTGTGGCCTCTTTCTTCATATCCTCTCTTGTCAGAAGAGGTATGGTTGCCAGCGCTTCCTTTGAACTCGGCTCCTCCTGATAAGCCCGAAGTGCTTTTGTCTCCTCCACAATTTTCCTGATTTCGGCTTCGCTTAAGGAAGCTTTGTAGGCCTGCAGCTTATCATGCAGCAGCATGTCTTTCTTCGTGGTCAGTCCCTGTACCGGCTTCACGGTCATGATCGTCTTGTGAGGGTTTACAAGAATCATGGAAGAAATCAAATCTTCATAATAACCGGTCTCTATATCATCACGAAGCTGTCTATAGGTATCATTCGCTTCGATATGCATAAAAGGCGCACTCTCATCATAAAGCCAGCTGTCCAATGCCTGAAGTCCCAGCATCAGTCCTTTTGGATAGGAACCAAAGTCTCCTTCCCGGTATTTAAATTCAAAATAATTGACAGCAGCCTTCAAAGCTTTTTTATCAAGTCCATTCTCAGACAGCTTCTTAAGTTCATCCTCAATGATAGCGACAAACTGTTCTTTCTGCTCCCTATCGGCATTCTTTGCCACAATGCTGAAATAGGGCTGGTATATACCGTTTTCAAGGGTGCTGTACACATCCTTGCCGATTCCCGCATCAATCAGTGCCTGCTTTACCGGCGCACCGGGTGCCGAGCAAAGCACATAATCCAGAATATCCATGGCAATATACAGTTTTTTATCAAGGCTGGTCCCCATGGAAACATTATAGGTCAGATAAGTATTCTCTCTGACAGACTCATCCTCCATAATGGAGTATTCCTTTGTAAGCTCCCTGGGAGCTGTAAAAGCTGTCTGCTTTCTGATCTCCGAGTCAACAGCAAGCGCTTCAAAATCATTCAGATATTTCTCATCCAGGAAAGTCAGATACTCTTCCGCATCCAGATTACCGTAGAGATAAATGTAACTGTTGGAAGGGTGATAATATTTCCCGTGGAAGGAAAGGAATTCTTCGTAGGTAAGCTCCGGAATCACATCGGGATCACCGCCTGATTCCAGCCCGTAAGTGATGTCCGGATAAAGAGAATTCATGATTTCTCTCTCCACCACATCATCGGGAGAAGAAAAGGCTCCTTTCATCTCATTATAGACGACTCCGTTGATGGTCAGATCGTCCTTCTCATCCTCCAGCTCATAGTGCCAGCCTTCCTGTCTGAAGATCTTGTCCTCTTTATAAATATTAGGATAAAATACGGCATCGAGATAAACATGAACCAGATTCTTAAAATCCTTGTCATTGCAGCTTGCCACCGGATATACAGTCTTGTCCGGGTAGGTCATGGCATTTAAAAAGGTATTCAGAGACCCCTTTGCCAGTTCAATGAAAGGATCCTTCACCGGAAAATTTTTAGAACCGCAAAGGACGGAATGCTCCAGAATATGGGCTACTCCGGTACTGTCCGCAGGGGGTGTACGGAAGCCGATATAGAAGACTTTGTTTTCATCGTCATTTAGCAGGAGGGTTACGTGGGCTCCTGTCTTTTTGTGCCTTAAGATGTAGCCTTCCGAATTTAAATCGGAGATGGTTCTCTTCTCTATGATTTCGTATGCTGATAAGTTTTCAATTTGATTGCTCATATTTGTTCCTTTCCTTACAAATGCAATTGAAATGCCGCTTCGCGGCGCTTGTTTTCCTGCTGATGGAAACAGACTCGAAAATCCAGGTGCTTACGCACCTGCGCAGCTTCGCTGCGACCCGATTTTCTCGTTAACGCATCAGGTGAAAACAAATGCCGCTTCGCGGCGCTTGTTTTCCTGCTGATGCGTCAAAATATAAAAGAGCGAGCAAAAACGAAGTTCTGCCCGCTCAGTGTAAAAGGGGAATTTTACCGAGTGTAATAATCAAATCGGACATTCCATTATCACTTCATTATCCCGTCCGCTTGATGTTGAATAGAGTATAACAAATTAATTTCTTTTCTGCAAGTAAATTTTTCAAATAATTTCAAAAAACGTTAAATAAAAAAGTAAATTCCACCTTGGGTTGAATTTAGTCTTACATTCTACC
>CAMEIH010000063.1 GCA_945917985.1 uncultured Clostridium sp.
CCAGAGTGTAAGACTAAATTCAGCCCAAGGTGGAATTTACTTTTTTATTTAACGTGAGAGATGGTGTTACCGCCCTTTTCTTTTCGGACGATATAAAGTATGATATACTTAGGCGAACAAAATTTTGATGTGGATTATGTTTACAGTTGTTTAGTGTTTTTTATAAGAGAAGGGTATGTGAAGCCGGAAACGCTTGCTATACCCTCGAAAAAGTTTCGAAGCGTGAAGGGTATGACAGTGCAAAACGGGGAGCTATACCCTCGCTGCAAGCCATGACACATCATAAAGAGCGTATCTGAAGCAAAAAAAGGATAAAATCGCCTATTTGCAAGGGTATATGAAAGGGAAACCGCTTGCTATACCCTCAGAAGATGAAAGGCGAGGGTATATGAAAGGTAAACCGCTTGAGATACCCTCGGAAGCTAAAAAGCGAGGGTATCTCAAGCAAAAATGATATTTTTTTAATGGAGATATATCGGCATGAATCATCAAACACCTATAACCCAGAAAAAAATAGCAGCCATCAATGACCTGTCCGGCTACGGCAGATGTGCCCTCACAGTGGCTATTCCTGTGATCTCTCATATGAGGTTGCAGTGCTGTCCGGTACCCACCTCCATCTTGTCAAATCATACGGGCTACAGCGAATACTTTTTTGATGATTACTCGGACAGACTTCCTGCTTATATTGCCATGTGGGAAAAGCTGGAGCTTCATTTTGACGGCATTATGTCAGGCTTCCTCGGATCCAAAGAGCAGATCGGGATCGTGGAGGATTTTATCCGGCAGTTTGCCGCAGAGGACACAAAGGTGATAGTGGATCCCGTGATGGGAGACCACGGCAAAATTGCAGGTACCTATACGGAAGAAATGTGTATGGAGATGAGGCGTCTTGTATCCCTTGCGGATATCATCACACCGAATCTTACGGAAGCCTGCCGCCTTACCGATACCCCCTACAGGGAAACGGGCTGGAAGGAGAAGGAACTTCATTCCATGGCAGGGCAGTTGAATGAAATGGGACCGGAGCAGATTGTGATCACAGGAATCCCCAAAGGGCAGTTTATAGCCAACTTTGTCTATGAAAAGGGAACGCAGCCCGGTATGATCAGAACTCATAAAGTAGGGGATGAGCGGTGCTGTACGGGAGATCTGTTTGCGGCCATTGTTGCGGCTGATGCGGTCAACGGAGTTCCCTTTCGGGAGTCGGTACGAAAGGCATCTGTATTTGTGAGGAAAAGTATGGTAAAATCAATTGAGAGGGGTATTGACAGAAAAAACGGTGTGTGCTTTGAAGAGATTCTGCATACACTGAAAGTGTAAAGGAGCGAATTTCGCTATGAAACGATTTATCAATGGTGCTTTCAAAATTATATTCAGCCGTACGCTGATCGTAATATTGATGCTGCTTTTGCAGATTGCCGTGCTTTTCTTCAGCTTTACCTGGCTTGGCAATTATATGGATTATATCTGGGAAGGAATGAGCTTTCTGGGTGCGATTTTGATTGTCTTTATCATTAACAGAGATGAACCCACAGAATTTAAGCTTACCTGGATCATTCCCATCTGCGTTTTCCCGGTGTTCGGCGCTTTGATCTATCTGTTTGTGATCTCCAATGCAGGCGGTATCGGTTTAAAGGCCAAGACCTATATTCGAATGAAAGAGACGGAAGGCCTTCTTTACACCTCTGAGGAAACGAAGGAAGCCATCGGGGAATGCGATGATTCCTTTAAAGGCTTTTCCAATTATATGGAAAACAGGGCGGGCTATCCTACTTATCACAACTCAACAGCGGAGTATTATCCTCTGGGAGAAGATAAGTTTAAAGATCTTCTGGAAGAGTTAAGGAAGGCAAAACGCTATATTTTTCTGGAGTATTTTATTCTGGAACGCGGTATTATGTGGAATGCGGTGCTTGATATCCTCAAAGAAAAGGTGAAGGAGGGAGTAGAGGTCCGTGTGATGTATGATGGCATGTGTTCTATTTTACTGCTTCCCTATCGGTATCCGAAAGAACTTGAGCAATATGGAATCAAGGCAAAAATGTTTGCCCCCATCATTCCCTTCCTCTCTACCAGTCAAAATAACAGAGATCACAGAAAGATAGTAGTAATTGACGGAAAAGTTGCATTTACCGGTGGAGTCAATCTTGCCGATGAATACATTAACCAGAAGGTGGTATACGGACATTGGAAGGATGTGGCCGTAAAAATCACCGGTGATGCGGTGCGCAGTTTTACGGTTATGTTCCTGCAGATGTGGAATGTGTCGGAAAAAGGAACTGAGGATTATGAAAGATATTTGCAGGATATAGAGTATGAGCAGCCTTTGTACCATGACGGGTTTGTGATTCCCTATGGGGAGACTCCCACTATGAAACGGGAAGTGGCAAAGACGGTATACGAGTCCATGATCAACAGTGCCAATAAATATGTACATATCATGACGCCATACTTTATTGTGGAAAGAGAGTTCCTTGACAGTATGCGCTTTGCGGCAGGAAGAGGCGTGGAGGTCTCCATGATTCTTCCCCACGTTCCGGACAAAAAAATTGTATATTACATTGCCAGAACCTTCTATCCGGAGCTGCTAAGATCGGGCATTAAGGTGTATGAGTATACACCAGGTTTTGTTCATGCAAAAACCTTCGCTTCGGATGATATCAGTGCTACGGTGGGCACCATCAACCTTGACTACAGAAGCTTTTATCATCACTTTGAGTGCGGAGCATACTTTTATGACAATAAAGTTGTGGGAAAGGTGGAAGAGGATTTCCAGAATACACTGTTAAAGTGTCAGGAGGTAACCTGGGATTATTATAAGAAGATACCTCTCTATCAGAAGATACTGGGAAGGATATTCCGCCTGGTTGCACCACTTATGTAGGATTTATTTGCGGAGGGAAATGCTATGGAAAAAATACGGAACAAAAGTATCGCAGAGAGAATGAACAAAATGAGCTATCAGAATTTCAATGTCAGTGTTTATTGTCCTGTATCCAATATCAATAAAATAACTGATTTTGAAGATTTTGACAGGAAGTTTAAGCTGCTGTACGGTAATGTGAAGATCGGCCGTGCCTATCTGGAATGTTACCGTGGCATGGAATGGTGTGATAAGGAACAGCTCCTTAAGGTGAAATCATTTTTCGAGAGTAAGGGAATTGCTACCTCGGGCGGCATTACCACCTGTGACGACAGCAATAATGAAGGATTTATCTCGCTTTGTTATTCGACAGAAAAGGGACAGGAAATCTTAAAGAAAGCCGTTGCCTTAAATGCAGAGGTGTTTGACGAGTTTATTTTTGATGATTTTTATTTTCTCAACTGCCGCTGCGAAGCGTGCATTAAGCAGAAAGGAGATCGCAGCTGGTCACAGTTCCGTCTTGATCAGAAAAAGTGGATTACGGAAGAGATTGTGATGAAAACGGCGAAGGAGATCAATCCCGACATTAATGTAATCGTAAAATATCCCCAGTGGTATGAGGATTACAATGAAACAGGATATGATCTGAAGATGGAACCGGCACTTTTTGATTCTATCTACACGGGAACAGAGACCAGAAATCCTACTTATGCACAGCAGCATCTGCCCAAATATCTGAGCTATTTTGTGATGCGTTATCTGGAAAGCGCAGCACCCGGAAGAAACCTGGGTGGGTGGTTTGACCCTTACGAATGTACTTATAATGTAACCTCTTATCTGGAGCAGGGGTATCTCACATTATTCGGAAAGGCAAAAGAAGTGACGCTGTTTTGCCTGGATTCTCTGATAAAGGATAATGATTACCGTACCTTTCCTCCGGCTCTCGGACAGATGTTTGAGGAAGTGGACTCTTATCTCGGAAAGCTTGGTAAACCTGTGGGAGCAGCTGCCTACAGACCCGCATATGGAAGAGGAGAAAACAATCTTCACAATTACCTCGGTATGTGTGGGATTCCTTTGGAACCCTGTATCGATTATCCCGAACAGGCTAAAGTGATTTTCCTTGCAGAGAGTGCAGCGGATGATTCTTTGATTGCTGAAAAGATGAAGAAGAGCCTGATCGGCGGTGCTGATGTCATTGTGACCAGCGGTTTTGTGAGAAAACTGGGAGATATTTTTAAGAAAGAATTTGTCAATGTGACATATTCATCAAGAAAAGCGCTTGTGCGCGATTATGCGGACACAAAGAACAACGGAGTGTCAGTCAGCGGAAGATATAGCGGGGACAAGGAGATCCTGATCCCACAGCTTGATTACTGCACCAATGATATCTGGGAGCTTGCTGCAGCCTATGGCACAGACAACAATTTCCCGATTGTGCTTCGTTTAAGCTTTGGGGCAGGAAGGCTCAGCATCATCACGATCCCTGACAATATGGGTGATTTATATCATTATCCCGCACAGGTACTGAATGTGATCAGAAATCTGTTTTCCGGAGACCTGCCTGTCTCTTTGGAGGCTCCTTCCAAAATACAGCTTTTTGCATATGATAATGATAAGATCATTGTCCGCTCTGACCTGGATTATTATGAGAGTGTGACAATTCGTCTTGCAGATCGTATCACAAAGGTCATAGACATGGTAAAAGGAGTGGAAATGCCGGTATCGAATCACAGAGTGACAGTGCAGCTTACACCGGGTGTCAACTATGTGCTTGAACTGAAATAAACTGACAGAGATATAATAAATGAAAAACGAATGACAGACATAAAGAAAGGGCCGGCAAATGCCGGCCCCTTTTTCGCTGCTTGGGCATCAGACAACTCACAGAGCATGTCGTTATTTGGAATCTTTATCCCATTGTCACGACTACGTCGTATGTCTCTTTGCCCTTAACATAAGGGATGACACATCCTTCGACAGCGACACCGTCGACAGTGATGCTCTTAACACCCTTTTCAACATTGTCAGGATTTACAACCTTAATGTTGTAGGTTCCTTCTCTGAACTTTCTGGTCAACTCGAAATCACCAAAGTCCTTAGGTACACAGGGATTAATGGAAAGACCCTTGTGTGTAGGATATACGCCTAAGATGTACTGGGATACATTGACAAAGGTCCATGCAGCAGTACCGGTCAGCCAGCTGTTCTTTGCCTCACCAAAGAATTTGGCATCACGTCCGGCAACCATCTGGGAGTATACATAAGGCTCTGTTCTGTGAATTTCACTGATATCTTCAATATAGGCAGGACAGGTCTTTTTATAAATTTCGAAAGCTCTGTCACCTCTGCCGATCACGGTTTCAGCGATGGAAACCCAGGGATTATTGTGGCAGAAGATACCTGCATTCTCTTTATATCCGGGTGGATAGGAAGAAACTTCGCCAAGCTCCAGGTGATATCTTGTGTAAGCGGGCTGTAAGATCATAACACCATATTTGGTATCCAGTCTTTCCTTTACGGAATCGAGTGCTTTCTTTGCGAGACCTTCTTTTACGCCGACGCCGGCAAGTACGCAGAAGCCCTGAGGCTCGATGAAGATCTGACCTTCTTCGCATTCCTTGGAACCGACCTTGTTGCTGTATGCATCATAAGCACGAACGAACCATTCACCATCCCAGCCATCCTTTAAGATAGCATCATACATGATCTGAACTTCTTTGCGGGCTCTGTCTGCTTCTGCCTGATCATTCATCAGCTCACACAGCTGTGCATATTCTTCACCGTATTTTACGAACATACCTGCGATGAATACAGATTCTGCAACGGGTCCTTCGCTGGGACCGAAGGTCTGGAAGGATTCACCGGGATGCTCTGAGAAGCAGTTCAGATTCAGACAGTCATTCCAGTCTGCACGTCCGATCAGAGGCAGGTTGTGCGGTCCCTTGTGGTTAACAATATAGTCAAAGGAACGTTTCAGATGATCCATCAGAGGTGTTGCCACGGATTCATCGTTGTCAAAAGGTACCATATCCGTAAGGATAGTGGTATCACCTGTTTCTCTCACATAAGCACTGGTTCCGGCAATGAGCCATAAAGGATCATCGTTAAAGCCGCTTCCGATGTCTGAGTTACCTTTCTTGGTAAGAGGCTGATACTGATGATAAGCGCTGCCGTCCTGGAACTGGGTGGATGCGATATCAATGATTCTTTCTCTTGCTCTGTCGGGAATCAGGTGTACGAAACCGAGAAGATCCTGACAGGAATCTCTAAAGCCCATGCCACGTCCGATACCGGATTCATAATAGGAAGCGGAGCGGGACATATTGAAGGTTACCATACACTGATACTGGTTCCAGATGTTAACCATACGGTCAACCTTGTCATTAGAGGATTTCACTGTGTACTTGGAAAGAAGGTTCTTCCAGTATTCGTTCAGCTCTGCAAAGGCCTTCTCCACATCCTCATCGGTCTTATATCTGTCAAGCATCGCATAAGCGCGCTTCTTATTAATAATGCCGTAAGACTCCCATTTGTCATCTTCCGGATTCTCTATGTAGCCGAGTACAAAAACATAAGACTTTGTTTCACCGGGCTGTAAGGTTACATTGATCTGATGAGATGCAATGGGCTGCCAGCCGCTGGCCACGGAGTTGGTGCATGCGCCGTTCTTAACAGCTTCTGGCTCATATGCTCCGTGATATGCACCAAGGAATGCTTCGCGGATGGTATCAAAACCGTCAATCTTGGCATTTACGGAGTAAATAGCGTAATGATTACGACGCTCTCTGTATTCTGTCTTGTGGAAAATAGTGGAATCAACCACCTCTACTTCGCCGGTACTGTAATTTCTCTGGAAGTTTCTGCTGTCATCATCTGCATTCCAGAGACACCATTCAACATAAGAGAAAATGGAAAGTGTCTTAGGAGCGGAAGAATTGTTGGTAATTTTTAACTGGCTGATTTCGCAGGTATCGTTCATGGGAACAAAAGTGAGGACGGAAGCCTGCACATCGTTTTTGGAAGAAGTAAAACGACTGTAACCGATACCGTGACGGCATTCATAAGAGTCAAGTTCTGTCTTGACAGGCTGCCAGCCGGGATTCCAGATGGTATCTCCATCCTTGATGTAAATGTATTTGCCGTTAATGTCAGCAGGAACATCGTTGTAACGATAACGGGTAAGTCTTAATAATTTTGCATCCTTATAAAAGGAATAACCACCGCAGGTGTTGGATATCAGACTGAAGAAATCATTGCAGCCAAGATAGTTGATCCAGGGAAGCGGGGTCTTGGGGGTTGTGATAACGTACTCGCGGTTGGCGTCATCAAAATAACCAAATTTCATAGCTCCTTCTCCTTCATAAATAAATGTATTTTGATCAATATGGTTCAGAAAACGTTTAAGTTCTCTGTATAATCAGAATTATACATAAAACATACAAGTAATGCAATAATAAAATTGTGCATTTTCTCTCTAAAAAATCAAGCAGAGAGAAGAAAAATAAACAAAATGCTAAAAGAAAAGAAAGAAAATAAGAGAAACTGATGATAGGAAGAATTAAATTAAGTAAACTTTAAGCGGTTTTTAAGTAAATAAATTAAGTCAATTGTAAAAAACTGCAAAAAAAACGTATAAAAATCTGTAGAAGTTTACCGAAAATGTATAAGTTGCATAAAAAAGTACAAAAAAACTATTGCAAAAGTGTCCAATTTGATATACACTTAAGATACGAAAACGATTAAGTGATTTAAGTGTTTTTTCGGCGTTTTCATGGTAATCGCTCATCTGTAGTAAGGCTGGGTGAAAGATAAAATATAATATGCCAGACCTTAGCCGCAGAGGGGAGCAATGAAAATGGTATCGATGAAGGATATTTCGGCGGTGTGCGGTGTATCGATTGCAACCGTCAGTAAGGCACTGAACAATCACAAGGACATAGGAGAGGTCACAAAGGAACATATCAGACAGGTCGCAAAGGAACTCGGATATCTGCCAAACTCGGCAGCCAAAACACTTAAGACCAACCGTACACATAACTTGGGAGTCCTGTTTTCCGATGAGGGGAGAAGCGGATTGACCCATGACTATTTTTCACATGTGCTTGACAGTTTTAAGAGTACAGCTGAAGAAAAAGGATATGACATTACTTTTATCAATAGCTGTAAGACCAGAAAAGGACGGATGTCTTATCTAGAACACAGCAGATACAGAGGATTTGACGGCGTGATGATTGCCTGTGTGGACTTCGATGATCCCGAGGTCGGAGAACTGGTGAGAAGTGATATCCCGGTGGTGACCATCGATCATCTTTTCAATAACAGATGTACAATCGTTTCCGATAATGTAAAGGGAATGAGTGATCTTGTCCATTATGTATACGGAATGGGGCATCGCAAAATTGCTTACATACACGGTGCCGATTCAGCAGTTACACAGAGCAGACTTTCTTCCTTTTATAAGACCTGCGAGGAACTTGAGATAAAGGTGCCTGACGGATATATCAGGGAGGCTCCCTACCGCAGTACTTTAGGGACCTACGAGGAGACTTTGAAATTGCTTGATATGAAGGATCCGCCCACTTGCATTCTTTATCCCGATGATTTTTCCAGCTTTGGAGGTATCAATGCCATCAATTCGAGAGGACTTAAGATACCGGATGACATATCCATTGCCGGTTACGACGGAATCAGAATTGCAAGACATTTTGAACCGCAGTTGACAACCATCATTCAGGATACGAAGCGACTCGGAGAAGAAGCGGCGCTGAAGCTGATCAGCCTGATAGAGAATCCCAAATCCACGATCACGGAACAGATCGTTGTGACGGGAGAAATCTTTGAAGGAAAGTCAGTAGCCAAACTCAATTGAACTGCTGCATGATAAATAAAATATCATGTTTTAAGTGGTTATAAATCAAAAAAGGAGAGAGTAGTATGAAGAGCTTTTTAGAAAATACGTGGAAGCATAGGGCACATGTGGTAATGGCACTGCCGGCATTTTTGATTTTGTTCTTTATCATGTATGTTCCTATGGCCGGTCTTGTAATGGCATTCAAGAATTTTGACTTCTCGAAAGGTATTTGGGGGAGCCCTTGGTGTGGACTCGACAATTTCAAGTTCTTATTGGCATCTAAAAATACATTTATTAATATGACGAGAAACACTTTGTTGTATTATCTCTTGTTTACAGCATTGGGAACCTTTTTAAATGTAGTGCTTGCAATTGCCATTGACCAGTTCCTGTTTAAGAAAATGGCGAAGACGATGCAGACCATTATGATCATTCCTGTATTTATTTCATATGCAGCTGTTCAGTTTATTGTATATGCATTTATTAGCACGGATACAGGTATTATCAACAATGCAATGGGTGCAAACATCAGGTTTTATTCTACAGCTTCCTGGTGGCCGTTGATTTTGACAATCGTTAAAATGTGGAAGGATGTAGGTTATGGCTCTGTACTTTATATGTCTGTACTTGCCGGTATTGATACAGAGCTTTATGAAGCAGCACAGATTGACGGTGCTAATAAGTGGAAACAGATTATACATATTACAATACCTGCACTTGTCCCAATGATCACAGTAATGCTTTTACTCTCTGTTGGTAATGTGATGAGATCTGATACCGGTTTGTTCTATCAGGTAACAAGAAACAGCGGTACCTTATATTCAACGACACAGGTTATTGATTCCTATGTACTGAATGCCATCTTTAAAAATTCGAACTTTGGATTTACATCTGCAACCAGCTTCTTCCAGTCAGTTGTTGGTCTGCTGATGATGCTGCTGGCAAATGGTGTTGTCCGTAAGATTTCTCCGGATGATGCACTGTTCTAAGAGGGAGGAGAATAAAGATGAGTAAAAGAAAAGGAAATGCTGCCGATTTGGCACCTTCAAAGAAAGAGAAAAAAGGAATAGGACAAATAATATTAGGCTTTTTCCTCTTCCTTTATACACTGTTTTGTGGATTACCTATCCTGCTTGTATTTATTGCCGCTTTTTCAGATGAAAAGGCCATTACCCAAAATGGTTTCAGCTTTTTCCCTGAAAAATGGTCATTAGCCGGTATTAATTCCGTACTTCGTTACGGCTCACAGCTTTTGACATCATACGGCGTAACAATTTTTGTCACGGTATTTGGTACATTTCTCGGACTGCTTGTTATGAGTATGTTTGCATACTCTATCAGCAGAAAGGATTTCCGCTTATCCAAGTTTTTATCCATCTACTTGTTGATTCCTATGCTGTTTAATGGTGGTCAGCTTTCGGGATATGTAATCTTTACATCCTATTACCACTTAAAAGATAGCTTATGGCTTTTAATTTTACCCTTGTGCGTTACGACAATGAATGTTATTATACTTAGGACATACATAGCAAACAGTATTCCTAACGAGTTGATGGAGGCTGCGAAGATTGACGGTGCCGGAGAGTATCGTACTTTCTTCCAAATTACGCTTCCACTGCTGAAACCGTCACTTGCAGCGGTAGGCTTCATGATGGCAACAGCATATTGGAATGATTGGCAGAACGCCCTGCTTTATATCACAACCGATAAGAAGAAACCCTTACAGTTATTGCTGATTAATATTCAGAAGAGTATTGAGTTCCTGTTAAATAACTCCAATGTTCCTGCATCTGCAAGAGCAGCAATGGGAGGAAATATTCCGCAGTACTCATCTACGATGGCAACAGTGCTGGTAGTTATCGGACCGATTATGATTGTATATCCGTTCTTCCAGAAGTACTTTGTAAAAGGTCTTACGGTTGGTTCCGTTAAGGGTTAATATTTACAAATTTGTCAATTAATGTTACACTTATGTTTGTTATTCAAAATGATTTCAATCCGATGTAATAGTGCAGAGGATTCGAAATAAATATTAAAAAGGGAGGATTTTTAGCAATGAAAATCAAAAAAATCTTGGCTCTTGCTTTAGCTGGTGCTATGACAGCAACAATGCTTGTTGGTTGTGGCGGAAGCAGTGCAGAGACAACAGAAACAACAGAAACAACAGAAACAACAGAAGCAGCTGAAACAGAAACAGCTGAGACAACAGAAGCAACTGAAACAACAGAAGCAGCTTCAGGTGACGTTGTTACCATCAATGTAACAAGAGCACTCTTCAACTTGGCAACACCTGATTCTGAGCAGGTTAAGAAAGTTGAAACAGCAATCAATGATTACATCAAAGATAAGATTAATGTTCAGATTAATCTGACAGAGTACGGCTCAGGTGAATACACCGATAAGGCTAACCTTGCACTGGCAAACAACGAAATCAACCTTCTCTGGACAGCTTCATGGGAAGCAACAATCGGTACCAACGATCTTGTTCCTAACAATGCTGTTTATGATCTTACAGATCTCCTTCCCGGCACACCTCTCTATGATTCAATGGATGCTGGACAGTGGGAAGCTACCAAGTACAACGGAAAGAATTATTTCATTCCTGTTTACAAAGACAATGTAGAAGGCTACGATCTTATGTTCCGTCAGGATCTTGTTGACAAGTATGGCTGGGATCTTTCTTCCATCAAGACATTAGCTGATATTGAGCCTATGCTTGCTGATGCTAAGGCAGAAGGACTTAAATATCCTTACTTAACACAAAAGACAGCAATGTTCTACAGATATTACATTGATAAATATGACTTCTTCACAGCAGATTCTACTGCTAACTGGGTTGCAGTTGACAGAGCTACAGATACAGTAGTTGATACTGTTCTTACAGATCAGTATAAAGAATTCTGTACATTAATGGCTAAATGGGCTGAAGAAGGATACATCTCAGAAGATGATGTTACAAAGACAACAACAGATACAACAACTCAGACACAGGATTGGGCTATTTCATGGTGGACAGATATCCCTGTAAACGATGAAGCAGACAGCAGATATGGTCAGGATGTAACTATGGTTCCTATCACAGACAGATGGGCACATTCTACATCAGCTCTTGGCTCTTGCTACTGTGTAACTGCAAACAGCACACCTGAACAGGCACAGGCTTGTATCGATTTCATGGGTCTTCTTTACACAGACAGCAAACTTGCTGATATGTACACATTCGGTATTGAAGGCGAAGACTTCACCTATGATGCAAACGGTCACGTTGAGCAGACAAGCGAGAAGTACAACCACTCCATGTGGGAATCTGCTTCAGCTACAGTTGTAACTCCTCTTGCAAACGAGCCTGACAACAAGGCAGACCTTTACAAGGATTTCAACGGTGGTGCTAACACATCTAGTGCAGCTGGATTCCGTTTCGATAAGACACCTGTTGCAGCTCAGTTCAGCGCTTGCCAGAACGTATTTGAGCAGTATGGTTTCCCTCTTGAGAACGGTGGATTTGCAGCATCTGATGTAGAAGCTACAATCGAAGCATATCAGGCAGCTCTTGATGAAGCTGGATATCAGGATATCTTAGCAGAGTTCACAGCTCAGTATGATGCTTGGAAAGCAGCTAAATAATAAAAATTCATATTGAATGGTTTTTGGAGGGTACTCTTAGTGAGTACCCTCTTTTTGTACCCAAAAAAGAATATGATTTTGAAAACAGGACTGGAAAATTGACAAATAAGAGAATATAATGAGAAAAAACGGGAAGTGATCAAAATGTCTGGAATTATCTATGATACATCCAAAATCAAAGCCTGTGAAGGTTTTTATGCTATATGTGATTATGCGGAATTTGACAAACGGTGGGCAGACGAATTGTGGAAAGATGTATTGACACATCCCCCGATATATGAAGAGCTGGTCTATTATCTGGAACATCATACGTTCAGGGATAAGGTAAAGATCGAAGGCTATACACTATCTGATTTATATGTTTTTCAGATGGATAAATATAATCTGGTTCGTGAGATTGGAAAAAATCCGAGATCCTGCAATAAAGAGAGAATGGTAATGAGGGCATTCAGAACCATGCTGGACATGCAGGAGAATCCGGCAGAATACGTGAAGCGCCTGAAGGAAGGGCGCGGAGAAGACCGGCTATAAAACAAATCGATGACAAATAAAAATAAAATTAGTCTGGGAATAAAGTACTAACATAAAGCTGCATAAAAGAACTGAAAAGAGAAAATACTACTCCTGTAACCTAATGAAACAGGAGGGATTTAAAATGTCTAAGAACGATTATAATCAGAACAATCAGAGTCAGAACATGGACAAGCAGAACCAGGAGAACAAGAATTCTCAGAACAACAGCAAGAACAGCCAGAAGAACAATAACTGTTCTGACAACAATAAGAAAAACAACGAGTTCTAAGTATTTTAAGCTGAGGGACACCGTAAGGTGTCCCTTTTGCATTCTTTTATTGTCAAGATTGCATATACCAAAATAGGCGGGGATGTGCTATACTTATGCTAAACGTGCTGCAAAACGAAGCAGAATGAAAAACAAAACAGAATGAAAAAACAGGAAATAGATATGAGAAAATTGGAATTGATTGCTCCGTGTCATTTTGGCCTAGAGGCAGTATTAAAAAGAGAGATCACGGATCTGGGCTATGATGTGGAACAGGTGGAGGATGGTAGACTGACTTTTATAGGAGATGAGGAGGCAGTCTGTCGTGCCAATGTTTTCCTTCGCAGCGCAGAGCGTATTTTGATAAAGGTGGGCAGCTTTCATGCGGAAACCTACGAGGAACTTTTTCAGGGGACAAAGGCTCTTGCACTGGAGGAATTTATTCCGAAAGACGGGAAGTTCTGGGTGACAAAAGCGGCAAGCGTAAAGAGCAAACTGTTCAGCCCTTCTGATATACAGTCTGTTATGAAAAAGGCAATGGTGGAGCATCTTAAGGAAGTCTATAAGGTAAACTGGTTTCAGGAAGACGGGGCTCCTTTTCCCTTCAGAGTATTCCTAATGAAAGACGAAGTGACAGTTGCGCTTGATACTACGGGAGAATCGCTACATAAGAGAGGTTATCGTAAACTGACCGCAAAAGCTCCTATTGCAGAGAATCTGGCAGCATCTCTGATCATGCTGACACCATGGAAGGGGGACCGTATTCTGATAGATCCTTTTTGCGGAAGCGGAACTTTCCCCATCGAAGCAGCTATGATGGCGGCGGGTATTGCACCCGGTATGAACCGGGAATTTACGGCAGAGAAGTGGAATCATCTGGTTCCTTCAAAAGAATGGTATGATGCTGTAGATGAGGCGAGAGAGCAGATCAATCTAAAGATAGATACGGATATTCAGGGATATGATATTGATGAGAAGATGGTAGCGATCGCGAGGGAAAATGCAAAGCTTGCGGGAGTGGATTCCTTGATTCATTTTCAAAAAAGAGGAGTTGACCAACTGAGTCACAGCAAAAAATATGGATTTATCATTACCAATCCTCCATACGGAGAACGGATTGAGGAAAAGAAAAATTTGCCGGCACTTTACAGAATGATCGGTGAAAGATTTCAGGCGCTGGATTCCTGGTCTTTGTATCTGATCACTGCTTATGATAAGGCCCAGGAGGATATGGGGTTAAAAACCGCAAAGAACAGAAAAATATATAATGGAATGATGAAGACCTACTTTTATCAGTTCCCGGGGCCCAAACCGCCCAGAAGAAACGATCAGAACTAGCAGGGAAGCATTGGCTGGAAAGGATATAAAATGCAGCAGAAGCTAATGAAAAAAACGGCAGTCTTTTCCGCAATTTTCTTTCTCATTTCCATGGGAATCATCATTTATATGTCTGTTAGCAAAGTGATAACCATTGAGGGCGTAGCCCAGGATGAAGTAAATGAGGTCACGGTGGCAAAGGAAGATGGAACCGGGGAAGATGCCAAAAGAAATCTGACCTTTCAGCTTGGGGAGGCTGACAGCAGCTATTTGAGGATACCGCTTCCGGAAGGCTGCAAAGCAGATGATATTATGATAGAAAATCATTATATGGATAAGGAACTATGGATCTTTGTGCCGTCCACCGAAAAAGATTTTTATGAGCAAAATGCTATTTCCGGAAACAGGGAAGCGATTGAACAAGGGACCTTTGAGAACAGAAAAGAGGGAATTGCACTTAATTTCCGGTTGACAGGAATTTATGAATGCCGTACTATTTTAGAAAATGAAAATTTATATATCAGCTTTCTTGCACCGGGAGAGGTTTATGATAAGATTATTGTCATCGATCCGGCCGGTGGAGGTGACGAAAAGGGCATTTTTACAGAAACGCAGGCAGAAAAAGATATCGCTTTGGAAATCGCCAGAAAATTGAAAGTAAAACTGGATGAAAGTGACATCAAAGCATATTATACCAGAATGGATGATGTGAATTCTCGGGAAGAAGACAGGATTGCTCTTGGGAATGAAACGAAGGCTGATATGTATATCAGAATTGAAGTGAATGAAGCAAAGGATACGGGGGTTTACGGTATCACAGCCGTATATAACAGTGATTACTTTATCCCAAGCTTTGGCAACATAGAGCTGGCTGATTGTCTGGAAAGGGAAGTGACTACTTCTGTGAAAGGAAAAGCCCTTGGGCTTGTCAGCGCAGGAGAAAAGGACGTAGTGCTTGAAAAGCTTACCGTTCCCGCTGCAACCATTAAGGTGGGTTATCTGAGTAACTCCCAGGAAGCGATATTGCTTTCCCGTGATGAATATCAGGATAAGATTGCAACAGGAATTTATGATGCTATTACAAAAATATATGCTGAAAGGCATTAATTAATATAAGGAAGAAAAAATGCGTAAGATAATTTTTGCAACCGGTAACCAGGGGAAAATGCGTGAAGTTCGAAAGATACTGGCAAATCTGAAAATAGAAGGGGAAGAGACGGAAATTCTTTCCATGAAAGAAGCCGGAATTGATATAGAAATAACGGAGGACGGTGCATCCTTTGAGGAGAATGCAGTCATTAAGGCAAAAACCGTTTCCGAGGTAGTACCGGAGGCAATCGTTCTTGCAGATGATTCCGGACTGCAGATCGATTATCTGAATGGAGAACCGGGAATCTATTCAGCCAGGTATCTGGGTGAAGATACTTCTTATCATGTAAAAAATGCAAATTTGCTGGCACGGCTTGAGGGAGTGGCGGAGGAAAAACGTACCGCCCGATTTGTTTGTGCCATTGCAGCGGCAATGCCGGACGGAAGAGTGGACACTGCAACGGGAATCATAGAAGGCAGAATCGGTTACGAGGAAAAGGGCGAGGGCGGCTTTGGTTATGATCCTATTTTTTATGTCCCGGAGTTTGGAAAAACGACAGCGGAATTGTCTGAGGATGAAAAGAATGCAGTCAGTCATAGAGGAAAAGCATTGCGTGCAATCAGAGAAAGGCTTGAAGAACGTTAGAGGATAATCCATGAAAGTGTTGATTGTTAGTGATACCCATCGTCATAATGAGAATTATTTAAAAGTGGTTGAAAAAGTAAAACCCATAGATATGCTTGTTCATTGTGGGGACATCGAGGGCAGCGAATATCTGATCGCGGAGAGTGCAGGCTGTCCTGTACAGATGGTAACCGGGAACAACGATTTCTTTTCCGATCTTCCGCGGGAAAAGGAATTTAATATTGGGAAGTACAGAGTGTGGCTGACTCATGGACATAATTTTTATGTGTCCATGAGCAATGAACATATCAAGCGGGAAGCAAAGGAAAGAGGAGTGGACATTGTGATGTACGGCCATTCCCACAGACCGGTAGTGGATATAGATGATGATGTGATAGCGGTGAATCCCGGAAGTCTTACCTATCCAAGACAGGAGGGCAGGCGTCCTTCCTTTGTTATTATGGAACTTGATAAGGACGGAAAAGCACATTTTACAATTAATTATTTATAAAAAAAGCATCTCGATAAAAACGAGATGCTTTTTCTTTTTGAATGAGCCACCCGGGACTCGAACCCGGGACAACTTGATTAAAAGTCAAGTGCTCTACCACCTGAGCTAGTAGCCCATATAAAATTTAAAACTGGGCTAGCTGGATTCGAACCAGCGAATGCAGGAGTCAAAGTCCTGTGCCTTACCGCTTGGCGAT
>CAMEIH010000064.1 GCA_945917985.1 uncultured Clostridium sp.
GCATCCGAAAAGCTTGCCGCTCTTGATAAAGCGCTGGATGATATCCGAAACAAATTCGGAAATGATGCTGTTGTGAGGGGCAGTCTCCTTTCCCCGAAAGGTAAGGACGCATCTCACAGATCGCCTTAGCACGCAAAAAAGACAGCTGATAAAGGTTTTATCGGCTGTCTTATCAATCTTATTTTTTCTTCTTTTTGCCTGTGCTTTTTTTCCTGACACTGTAACCAAAGGTTCCGATTTCTTTTCCAAGCGTAAAATAGGTTCCATGGGAATAGACCAAGGGCTGTGCTTTTGTAAAAGAAAACTTTCCTTTCTCATCCATATATGCTTCATCGGCGTGAACCGCCACCACCTCTGCGAGGAACATATCATGCGTGCCGAGAGGAATCGTCTGCGTCACTTTGCATTCAATGTTGACAGGGCTTTCCTTGATCAGCGGTGCTGATATCTTTTCGGCAGGCAGAGGTGTCAGTTTCATCTCTTTGAACTTATCAACGTCTCTTCCGCTCTTCACTCCGCAATAGTCTGTGGCAAAGGCCAGATCCCGGGTCGTAAGGTTAATCACAAATTCTCCGGTTTCCCGAATCATCTCATAGGAATACCGCTGTGGTCTGACAGAAATAGACACCATGGGAGGATCACTGCAAATCGTCCCTGTCCACGCCACCGTAAAAACATTGGTTTTTCCCCGTTTGTCCGCCACAGAAACCAAAACCGCCGGAAGGGGATAAAGCATATTTCCCGGTTTCCAACTCTGTTTTCCCATATTACACCTCTTATATCGCTTAAAACAGGCCTAAAATCTGTACTGCCAGAATACCAAGATTCGCAAGGGAAAGTATCATGGTAATAATCGCAAAAGGTAAGATAATCTTCGTGCCTTTTGCTGCCTTTTCCTGGGCTTCCTTCAGTTCATTTGTCTGCTTTTCAAGTTCCTCAATCATGGCAGCCTGCACGTTGCGGTACACTTTCACATTATCGGTGTGCAGAAAGTCTTCCAGGTTCTTAAATGCCTCATCCTGCTTTGTAAGAAGCCCGGACACTGCCTCTGTTATCTTCTCCAGATTATCGTTATCAGAATTGTCTTTAATCTCTGCAATCTTTGCAAGGCTCTGCGCCACTGCCTGATTAATGCCTGCTATAGAAGCATCCGATGTCTGCTGGATTCCCGCTATGGACATATCAGAAGTCTGTTTGATGCCTGCAATAGAAGCATCTGATGTCTGACGGATTCCTGCTATAGACAAATCTGAAGTTTGCTGAATTCTGCTGACAGAAGCACTCTCCACTTCACCTACCGTCTTTTCAAGCTTCTCGCTGGCCTGTTCGGCAAGATTCTGTACTCCCTGAGCACTTTCCATATTTTTCAGGTTAAGCTTTCTCATTTCCTGGAGACAATCATCATACTTCTCAATCTGCTCCTTAAATACAGCCACCTGATTCTCAAGATTCTCCATTTCTGCTGCATCTGCTGCCGCATTGGCGCGAATCATATCCTGTGAATTTAACTTCTGTGAAATCTTATCCATAAAGTTGTCCATCGCTATTCCTCCGAGTATATTGGGATTCTATCTATACGTAAGCATATACTAAAAATATTTTATCACTTTTGCCGTGAGTTTACAACACAGCATCCCAAATCAATTTTCATGTGGGCAGCATTTGCATCTAATTGTGCAATTTGTACATTTTTTTCTTGTTTTTTTGTACTCCTATGTAATAATTAACGATAATTTCATATCGTGTTCATAATTTATTCATAATTTTGCGGTATATTATATTTAAATCAAATGAAACAAATGATTGATTACGCAAAACCAAAACAGATAAATTTTTTCATAATAGCCCAGGCGCAGCGATGTGTTTGGGCACTCCTCATTTATTGGAGCAGTTCAGACATACACATGCACAAACAGCGCAAAATGTGCCCATACAGAAAAAAACAGCCGGGATAATCCCGGCTATTCGTTTCTCTGATTAATCATCTGAATTTCTTCATTCAAGGACAACATTCTTCGGTCCAGTTCCGATGCCATCTTGGAACACTCTATTAATTCATTCTTTATATAAGCCGGCGCATTTCCTTCAAACTTATAATTGATCTTATGCTCCAGGCTTGCCCAAAAGTCCATTGCTACTGTCCGAATTTGAATTTCTACCTTGGTGTCTACAATTCTGTCGGACAAATACACCGGCACCGTCACCAGCATGTGATAACTCTTATATCCGCTGGGCTTTGGATTTACAAAATAATCCTTGACCGAAATCACTTTAATATCGCTCTGATTGCTTATCATTTCTGCAATCCTGTAAATATCCGAAGTAAATGAACAAATTACTCTTATGCCTGCAATGTCATTGACATGCTCCACCATATTCTGAATGGTAGATTCATAGCCATGCTTCTTTAATTTCTTGACAATGCTTTCGGAGGTCTTCACCCTGGACTTAATATGTTCAATTGGATTATACCTATGTACATGCTGAAACTCATCATTCAATATTTCCAGTTTTGTGGAAATCTGCTTCAGTGCTGAGTTGTATATAAGCATGACCTCTTTCCAGTTGTCAATATCGCTGTCTTTTTGTGTTCTTAATTCCATTCTGTCTCATTCCGCCCCTGTTACAAATTCCTGCAAATTCATTTTGCATCCCCATAGGACCATTGTACCATATATTTTAGTAAATGTACACTTTTCACAATTTTTTTATATTTTTTTAATTTTTATTGTGAATTTTTCATGCTATATGTGAGAGCCAAAAGATATCTGCACTTCTATATATATGGTAAGAATTGATTTTTATTCCAAAAATTAGTCTTCCTCTATCACGTGAATTTCAAGGAAGTCAAAATCAATAGCTTCCACGAAATTATCCTGGGTAAATCTTGCTTTATCGTGGCGCTGAAATTCTGTGATTGTAGAGTCAAGCCAAATGGGTTTTCCAAGATCAAATTGGTAACAAATTTCTTCCAAAGCTTTAAAAACCTTATGTGTACGGGTATCCTGCTCATCATTGCAAATCACCGTGTCCTTGATCATATGATTGTCTTTCCAAATTTTCCCCCACAAGCGAAACATGATTTTCCCTCCCGGAATTTTTATCTGCTTTGCAGCATTTATCAGTATATAAGATTTTCCCTGCAATGTAAAGTTTATGCATAAACTTATTGACATGGCAAATAATATGTTGTAGTATTCAATTATGTTTTACGTAGTTTTTAAAACTACGTTTCGTGACTGGAGGTATTTTTATGCAGATTACAATTCGCGAACCGGGCAGTGCCATTACGCACTTTATTGCCATGATGATGGCTGTCTTTGCAGCCACTCCACTTTTGATAAAAGCCGCTCTCTCATCAGACGGCAAGATCACTCTGCTTGCACTCGGCATTTTTTGTATCAGTATGATTCTTTTATATGGGGCAAGCGCCACTTATCACTCGCTGAATATCAGTGGTAAGGCTCTGCGTATCTTTCGTAAAATCGATCATATGATGATCTTTGTGCTGATCGCAGGTTCCTATACACCGGTCTGTCTGATCATCCTCGGTGGAAAGCTGGGCTACACACTTCTTTCCGTAGTATGGGGCATCGCCCTTTTTGGCATGATTCTGAAAGCCTGCTGGGTCACCTGTCCCAAGTGGTTCTCTTCCGTCATCTACATTGCCATGGGCTGGGTATGCCTGGGCGTTTTTGGCACCCTATGGAATGTGCTTCCTCACGCTGCCTTTGGCTGGCTTCTTGCAGGCGGCATTATTTACACCATCGGCGGTGTGATCTATGCCTTAAAGCTTCCCATTTTTAACGGAAAACACAAATTCTTCGGCTCCCATGAGATTTTCCATCTGTTTGTCATGGGCGGAAGCATCTGCCATTTCATTTTCATGTATCTGTATGTCGCTTGAGAAATTTTTGCTGAATTAAGCCCCGGCTATCTTAAGATTCACTCTGACAGTCGGGGCTTCTTAATTCAATTTATTTCCTATCATGTGAGCTAGTAAACCACTGCGTAATTTCCAAATACATTAGCACGGACTGTAATGGTATCCGGGTTAGTGTCCATATCATTATAGGTCACAACATTTTTACTTGGATCAATGCAGACCACAGAAAATTGGCGGTCTGCACTTCTTGCGCTCTGCGGAACGCCAATCAAGAGTTCAACCGGGGCTCCGGTTTCACGAACCTTATTGATTACGCCCTTTTTGGTAATGGTATACATATCTGCGGTAAGATTTGCCGCAACCTTCTTGTTTGCTGCTACTGCCACATCATTCACTTCCTGATAGGTCTTTTTATTTAAGCAGTCACTCATGTACAGAACGACATTGGTTCCTGCCTTCACTTCCTCATTTGACAGACCCACTGCGGAATAAACATCCTTTTTCTGCGTTACAACCGCAACGCCTTCTACACTTTCAACATTATAAACACCGCCTATAGAAGAAACAGCCTTCTCTCCTCCCGGAAGCTGCACTATGTTTGCAGGTGCCTTTTCCTTTGTAGAAGCCTCTTTTTGAACAACGATTTCCACCTTTTTCTCTTCTTTTTTCTCTTCTTTTTTCTCTTCTTTTTTCTCAGGTTCTGGATTGTTTTGAGGAGTTTCCTGCTCTCCGGAAGGTTTTGCTACTACCGAAAATGTTAATGTTCCACCAGAAAGTCCATAACAATCAGCAAAATTCAAGGTTATCGTATGATCATCTGCTACTGTCAGTGTGATGCTAGAACCATCAGTTCCTGAAAGTTTCGCTTCCATTTTACCTGCATCAAAACCGCTTAATTTTATGAGTATGCTCACCCCTTCATCAAGTTGCTGGCTATCACCATACCGTTCAGTGCTCGTACCATCCTCATTAACCTTAAACGCAACTACACTTTCTCCATTCACTTCCCATGAACCATCTCCAAAATTTACAGTATATGGTTCAGCCGCATATACTTTCATTTCTGAAGTTCCCATTATCAGCGAAAAAAACATTAATAAACCAAGTATCCACACTATTCCTCTTTTTGCTTTCATTGTGCATTCCTTCTTTCTTTTAAATTGCTATTTCCTATTGTGTTACAACTTATCCCCCAAGTAAACTGCTCCCGGATAAAATATCTATTGGGAATATATAAGATATTTTATCATAGATAGCTCCTACAAGTCTACATTTGTCTCAATTTATGGCGTTTATCGCCCATATTCCCATATATTACCAATCCACTTTTAAAGAGACAACAGGCAGGCTATTCACAAAAATAAGGATGGGAGCAAAACAAAATACATTCCACGCCCATCCTTTTCTTGTTCATCAATTTATTCTTGTACTAGTCTTCATATCCGTTCGGATTATTGCTCTGCCATCTCCAGGAATCAGCACACATCTCCTTGATGCCATACTGTGCTTCCCAGCCAAGCTCTCTCTTTGCCTTGGAGGCATCGGAATAGCAGGTTGCAATGTCGCCGGGACGTCTGTCCTTGATCACATAAGGGATCTTCACGCCGGTAGCTTCCTCAAAATTCTTTACAATATCCAGAACGCTGTAGCCTACCCCCGTACCAAGGTTATAAATGCAAAGTCCGGCCTTCTCTTCAATTTTCTTCAGTGCCTTCACGTGACCCTTTGCAAGATCAACTACATGGATATAATCTCTCACACCTGTTCCGTCAGGCGTATCATAATCATTGCCGAACACGCCAAGCTCTTTTAATTTTCCGACTGCAACCTGTGTGATATAAGGCATCAGGTTGTTGGGAATACCATTGGGATTCTCGCCAATGGTTCCGCTCTTGTGAGCTCCGATGGGATTGAAGTAACGAAGCAGGATCACATTCCATTCCGGATCTGCCTTCTGCATATCTGTGAGAATCTGCTCCAGCATGGACTTGGTCCAGCCGTAAGGGTTGGTGCACTGTCCCTTGGGGCATTCCTCAGTGATGGGAATGATGGCAGGGTCACCGTAAACGGTTGCAGAGGAAGAGAAGATGATGTTCTTCACACCGTGCTGTCTCATCACATCCACCAGAGTCAGAGTACCTGCAATATTGTTTTCATAATACTCCCAGGGCTTCTGTACGGATTCTCCCACCGCCTTGAGGCCTGCAAAATGAATACAGGAATCAATTTTTTCCTTCTCAAAAATTTTATTTAAAGCTTCTCTGTCAAGAATATCAGCCTTGTAGAAAGTAACCGGTTTACCGGTGATTGCTTCCACTCTCTTAAGACTCTTCTCGCTGGAATTCGACAGATTGTCAACTACCACTACATCATAACCTGCACTCTGCAGCTCCACTACTGTATGGCTTCCGATATAACCGGCACCGCCTGTCACTAAAATTGCCATTCAAATCTCTCCTTCCGTTACCTTACCTCTTAAATAAATCTCTAGCATAAATGTTTCTTATTAACGCAAGTCTACTTCATTTATACCGTGTTCTACAAGACATGAATGTTATCCAAACCTGTCAAAATGTTAACTTCATCATTATCATACTAATAATGTCATGTATAAAAGGAACTTCAAACTTTTATCTTTTCATAATGTGCATAAAATCAATTTATGGTGATTTTGGGCACTGCGCAAATAAGACGCATGAAAACGTGGAAGCCTTTGCTGAACACGTTTTCAATCTCTGCGGCTTATTGGAGCGTCCAGTGCACATGAACCATAAATTGATTTTCTGACACATATCACAGATCAGCATATTTACAGCTCTATCCCATTCTCCTTACACAGCTTTCTTGCGCTCTCCACGGAATCCACCCCTGTCTTATTCTTGATAGGCGCAAACTCCCTGTTTCGCTCCACCTCGAAAGGCAGACAGCTGTCCAGCTCATGGATCATATCAAGTACCAGCTGTTCAAATTTGTATCCGTTAGGAGCTTCAGGTTTTACGGCTTCTCCCTCTTCATTGATATAGGGGATCTTCTTCTCCACAATATGAAGAGGCAGATTCTTTTCCCGAATCTTTTCCAGGTCGGAAACGCGGAAGAGATAATTTAAGATCACTCCGAAATAATAAGCGGGGTCACCATTCTCGTCTTTGGCATTCGCAAGCTCCTCCGTCAATTCATAGTATTCAATGATGGACGGTCTGCCGTCCTCAAGACACATGACGCCCACCTTTTCATCCGGTGCACATTTTCTGACCACCTTGGAACCGCAGGCACAGCCGGCATCAATCACGGCACCGATAAAGCAGGGATCCGCAATCCTCTGAAGCACGTTGTCTACAGCAAACACATTCAGCCATTCCACGCCATCCGCCATGGCTTTCTGCGCAATTCCCCACTTATACATGGAGGAGTACCAACCGCCGTTACCGTTTGGAGAAGTGGATATCTTTCCCTTTTCCTCCATATATACCTTGCCGTCGTAATCGGAAGCAGGAGCCATCTCCTGGGTAAAAAAGGTTACATAATCCTGATTGTAACCAAAATAATCATGCTTCTTCAAGAAAGCCGTGGTTGCCTCATGGTTTTTGTCACTGGTCATCACATAGAGAGGAATCCAGCTTTCTGCCTGTTTTACCACATCCATCAGATTCTCAATAAGGCGCTGGAAGATATAGACATCTCTGGTGATACCGATATTATACATTCCCTTAGGGTCATCAGAGCCAAGTCTCGTTCCCATGCCGCCCGCAAGAAGCACGGCTCCCACCTTGCCGGCTTTGATCGCCTGAAGGCCGAGTTCTGTAAACTTTTCTTTCTTTTCTCCGATTTCGGAAAGCTGCATAGCTGCAAGAGGTGAAATCGCGCCTCTCCCCGCTGCCTCCTTCCTGTTTTTGCAGGATGCGAGCACGGAAAAATCCGTAGCCTCTATCTGTGCAAGGAGTGCAGTCTTCTCCTGCTCAGATAATTCATCATAATAAGCCAGCACATGCTCCTGTCCATATTTCTTTAACTTCTCCAAAGCTTCCCCATAGTTCATTTCTTTTCCTCCATTTTGACACAGATTATTCTTTATATACATAATAACGATTTTTCCCTGCTTTTTTTGCTTGATACATGGCGTTATCCGAACGATTGAACAAATCTTCAAATTCATCATACTTGGAGAGTCTGCCGGCTATTCCGATGCTGCAATGCACCTGCTGCTCCACCGCCGAAATTTCGTCCTCCATTCTTTGCATAAAGCAGTCCGCTTTGCTCTGCACACACACTACAGGTTCATCCGTAACGAAACCCACAAATTCATCCCCACCGAATCTTGAAAAAATACCGGTATCGCCAAAACAGGATTGCAGCAGCTTTGCCACCTCCCGAAGGACGTCATCTCCTACCGAGTGTCCATACATGTCATTGATCGTCTTAAAATTGTCAACATCAATCATAACCATGTATGCTTCTCCCGTGGGATTTGCCTTTAGCCAGTTGCATACCTTCTCCGAAATGGCGCCTCTGTTGTATAACCCTGTCAGAGTATCTGTCTCCACACGGTGCTGCATTTGTTGCTTTTCGGTGACGGATTCATGAATATTATGTATTCTTCCCAGCACACTGATGACCTTTCCCTGCTCATCCACAATGCTGGAATAATACGTCCTGTGCCATTGAAATTCTCCCGTAGACACCTTGCTTAAATACTCCAGTTCTCCTTTTTCCGGAGATTTGCTGACCTTCATAAGCACATTCATAAAAGTCTTTACATGATCCGGATGTACCAGTGGGTCTTTCTTCACAAACTCTTTGTAATTCGAAATTTCCCATCTCTTTTTATTGTCAGGGAAATTATAAAAAAAGACCATGGTATCCTCTGCAGGCTTATATTCAAACAGAAGAGCCGGCGTGGTTTCCGCAAGAATCCTGTACCGTTCTTTCATGACCTTAATTTCTTCCTCTAACGCTTTGATTCTGCCCTCGTAATCTTTTTCGTTCATATGCAATATCCTTTGTAAATCATGAATCGATCATTTTATAATACAATATTATTATAGATTTTTTCCGCATAATATGCAACTGCTACTTCTCACATCTTCTCCTTATAACGGCTGTTAAGACATCGTTAACAAAACGTTAAACTGTTGTTAAAATCACTGCAAAATGCTTTCCGCCTGTCTTCTTCGTTGCTAAAATAAGGCTGAAATTTCTGAATGTGAGGTGTCTGAATTATGTTCGACGTAAATATCGGTCTGTTACTTATTATGATCATCGGTGGTCTGGCAGGACTCTTTTCCACTTTATATTTAACATTCTCCCTGCCGGCTGTTATCGTATGGAAGATTTACCGGAAAATCACAAAGGGAATTCCCCTGATGAAATAGTCCCGGAGGAACACCTGAATCTTTTTATGCATATTTTGAAGCAAAAGCAGTTTCAGGATATTTTATGGAAATCCACGTAGTGAAGCAGGGAGATACCGTAGATACCATTGCCGCCTTCTACGGCGTTTCCCCTGCCTCTGTTATCTATGACAATCAATTGGCCTATCCCTATGCTCTTGCTGTGGGCCAGGCTCTTCTTATATCCACATCTCCGGTCTCTGAGCCCACCTTTTCCGCTTACGCAGGAGGGTATGCTTATCCTTTTATTGAAGAGATGGTACTGCAGGAAACCCTGCCGTTCTTATCCTATCTTTTCATTTTTTCTTACGGCTTCACCACCGAAGGTGAACTGGTACCACCTACACTTGATGATCAATTTATGATACAGTGGGCCTATCGCCTTGGTGCCCGTCCCATTCTCACTCTCACGCCTTTTGGTCCGGATGGCATGTTCAACAATTACCTCATCACCACCATGGTGAATGACGAGGTCGTAAAGAACCGCCTTTTTCAGAATCTTCTGGCTGCTATGAACGAAAAAGGATTCCAGGGCGTGGATGTGGATTTTGAATATATTCTTTCCGCGGACCGTGTTCCCTTTGCCAATTTCGTGGCAGATTTACAAAATTTTCTCACACCATACGGTTATACCGTCTCGGTAGCCCTTGCTCCCAAAACCAGCGACGATCAGCCCGGACTTCTCTATGAAGGAAAGGATTACGGGCTACTTGGCAATGCCGCTGACTGGGTGCTTCTTATGACATACGAATGGGGCTACACTTATGGTCCTCCCATGGCTGTAGCCCCGATCAACAAGGTAATAGAAGTTGTAAATTATGCCGTCACAAGGATCGATCCCTCAAAAATCCATCTGGGCATTCCCAATTATGGGTATGATTGGCCTCTTCCCTATGAAAAAGGTGTAACAAAGGCACGTACCATCAGTAATACGGAAGCAGTACAGATTGCCATACGAGCCGGTGTACCGATTCTTTTCGATGAGACTGCCATGTCCCCTTATTTTACCTACACAGAAAACGGAATCCGGCACGAAGTATGGTTTGAGGACGTAAGAAGCCTCACAGAAAAATACTCTCTGCTTCCGAGCTATCAGCTCCGCGGTATCAGCATATGGCAGATCATGAAGCTTTTCCGCCCGGCCTTTCTTTTATTTCAGGATATGTTCCAGATTCAAAAGTTCTGACCGGATCACTTTGCCGGCAGCATCATTTTCAGGTAGTCTGCAAAATTCTCTCCGATGATCCGGCGCACATCTTCTTCCTTCATGCCTCTTTGAAGCAGTGCAGCCGTCAAAAAAGGGATTTGACCGTGATCTGTGAGACAATCATCCTGACTTGTGGAGATTCGCCCTTCCAGAACCGCCTTTCCGCGCTCATAGGAATCGCACAGATCAAATCCATATCCCACATGTGTTTCTCCGATCTTCTCCACCTCATACTCCACATGGCGGCACAGCATCTCCAGGTGATTTCCGGCAAGAGAACCGGCAATATATTTGCATCCGTTTACTCCCATTATGCCGCCTTTGCCCGCCAATGCTCTCATCTGCTCATCTGTCAGATTCCGATAGCTGTCATAGACATTTCGGGATCCTGAATGAGTGGCAAGAAAGGGCCTGTTTGCGAGGTGACATACCTGTTCAAATCCCTCATCATTTAAATGGCTGATATCAAGAAACATGGAGAGCTCCTCCAATCGCTCAATTGCCCGGATTCCGGCTTTTGTGAGCGGTCCTTTCTTCTCGCATTTATCCCGGGCGGTGCAGCAGCC
Organism: uncultured Clostridium sp.; assembly: GCA_945917985.1. Lineage (GTDB taxonomy): Bacteria > Bacillota > Clostridia > Lachnospirales > Lachnospiraceae > Suilimivivens. The sequence continues at coordinate 11,047 of CAMEIH010000064.1, forward strand.
GGTTGCCAGTGCCCCTTTTCTGCTCCAGACCAGGGAAGCGCCGCGGATCCCCATCTGATACAGTTCATCCAGCTTATCAATGTCCTCACCGATGCATTCCAATCCTTCCATGTAAATCAGAATGCCAATCTTGTCTCCGGCAAAGAGAGTATTCAGTTCTTCCCTGTTCGTGACCAGCATCACCTCCGAAAGTGACTCGACCTCTTTCTTCAGCACCCGGATTTGATCCATGGCATTTTCCCATGCGCTGTCAAGGTTTTCATTTTCCACAAAAATAGAAGAAAATACCAGTTTTATCCCCGCTTTTCGGAAATTTTCCAGATAATATTTTTGAATGACGTCTGTCTCTCCTATTTTATGTCTCATCAGAATCTCCCCTGCCAGATCCAAATGAGCATCCACTACCGGGCAGCTCCTGTGAAGCGCCATCGCCCACTCCAGATTATCTTCTCTCACTGTAATATCCATGGTTTATCCTCCTTAACACAGTTCAAAAAGAAAGGGTGCAACGAAAGTCTCTTTGCACCCTGTTTCCACATCTATATGCAGTTTACCGCTTTCTTATTCCGAATGCTATTTTTCCAATTCCACCGTTTTTAAGAGTTCTCTGATCTGCTCCACAGAAAGCCATTCTGTATTGTTACCCGAGCTGTAGGAGAAGCCTTCCTGCACCTTTTTTCCATTTGTGTTGATCTTCTGCTTCTCATTCCAGGTAACCTGGGGATACACGATAAAATGCTTATCATATTCATAGGTAGTGGCAGAATCTTCCACCGTCACCATAATCTCATGAAGCTTCTCTCCCGGACGAATGCCGATCTCCGGCATCTTACAGCCGGGCAGCATGGCTTCCGCCAAATCCGTGATCTTGAAGGAAGGGATCTTACTGATAAAGGTTTCACCGCCTGTGGCTTCCTCAAGGGCCTTGATTACAAGTTCAACACCTTCTGTCAGGCTGATCCAGAAACGGGTCATGCGGTAATCGGTAATTGGCAGTTCTGTTCCTCCATTCTTGATAATATTATGGAAAAAGGGAATGATGGAGCCACGACTTCCTGCCACATTTCCGTAACGTACGATAGAAAAATTGATATCCTTGGTACCTGCATAAGCATTTGCCGCAATAAACAGCTTGTCCGATACCAGCTTGGTGCCGCCATAGAGATTCACCGGATTCACGGCCTTATCTGTGGACAGGGCAACTACTTTTTTCACATTGGTATCAAGGGCTGCATCGATCACATTCTGGGCACCGTGGATATTTGTCTTAATCGCTTCGTTTGGATTGTATTCACACGCAGGCACCTGCTTTAAGGCTGCTGCATGGATCACATAATCCACGCCCTCAAGCGCTCTTGTCAGTCTCTCCTTGTCCCGCACATCTCCGATAAAGAATCTCAGTTTATCCTTATATTCCTTAAATTCATTTTCCATGATGAACTGTTTAAACTCATCTCTGGAATAAATAATGATCTTCTTCGGCTCATAATGCGTGAGCACATATTTGGTAAAGCATTTGCCAAAGGAGCCTGTTCCTCCGGTAATGAGAATCGTTTTATTATCCAATAACATAAATTTGCCTCCGACACTGTATTATCGTACCTAGTGTATCATAAAATATTCGTAACATCAAATTTTATTTCCGCCTCCACAGCCAATTTACCGTCATTTCGTGCCGATAAACTAATTCATCTCGTACAGGGTCCACAGGTTCTTTTCCGCCACCACATGGTATTCTGAAAGTCTGTCACTGCTTTGAAGCAGATTTTCAAGACACGCTTCTTTATCTTCATGGTCAGCCACATATACAAGAAGCCTGTCGCTTTTCGTCAGTTTCTCATCTGTGATCTTTTCCCGGTTTTCCTGGCTTGCCAGATAGATCTCAGGAAATTCCATCAGTTCATCGGAGAGCCTCCACACATTATCCGGGGAAGCCCCATTGTAAAATACGATCACCGGCACATCACAATTTTCTTTCACATACTCCATGATGGGTTTTTCCTCCTCGTAGAGGAAAAATACTTTTGTCTCCCTTAAAGCTGTCACATCTATAAAAAGGACTGCTGCAAACAAGAGCAGCAAAATACCGTAATTCCATTTTAATGCGATCTGTCTGCTCTTTTCTCCGATATATCTGTTTATCAGCATTTCCGCAGGTACATAGAGAAAATACAGAAGAAAGAAAACAAGAACCCCATAAATGGGAAGCTGATATCTGTTGGAAGTTTCTCCCAGCAAAAGCGCTGTCTTGGATATGGTAAAAAAGTATCCGGCGCAGGTGAACAAAAGAAGACCCATGCCTTTTTCCGGTTTTCTCTTTTCGCGGTAAAATACTGTGATCCATAAAAGACAGATCAGCAGGATGATAACAGCCAATGTGCCGTTTACTACGTATTTATCGAACAAAGAGACAAAAAACTTAAGTCTTTCCAGGGTATTGGCGGCATTGCTGAATTCACTGACCGCCTCCGTGCCCCGATATCCCCTGAAAATATGGGACAGACTGGCCGGATAATAGAGAACGGCACAGAAAAATCCGAATCCGCAGGAAAAAACATAGGCAAGCAGATTCCTGATCCTCTTTTCCTTAAGAAGCAGAAAGCAGAATCCCACGCCCATAAAAAAGTGAAAAATAATATAATAATACTGGGTCAAAAAACCCAGGAAAACCGTGATTCCAAGTGGGATCAAAAAACGGAACCCATAATCATTTTTTCTGATTGCCCTGATATGGAGGCAGGCACATAAAAGCACGAACAGTGTCAGCCATTGATACATGCGAATAAACATTACCCCCGACACCACTGCCGCTGAAAATCCCCATGCAAGACAGGTTAAAAAGCTGAGCAAAATTCCCTTTCTTTTCTCCTCTTCCCCACCGCCTGTCACGACACTGTTATAAACAAGATACGCCAGCAAAAGGAAGCAGGGCACAAAGGCAATCAGGTTCACACTAATGCCAAGCCATTTGCTGAATACACCGGGAAAAAGAGAGCACACTGTATGGAGAATATAATAGTAAAGCGGCGGATGCACATCCCAGGACTGCATCATTTTCACCACATCATAGCGAAATTCTTCTCCCTCAAGCACCACGAAATCATTGCGGTAGCTGTCCCGGGGGAGCCATGTCCTGTCATTCACAGACAGCCCGGCCGTCTTGTTGGTAGAATAATAGGAATAAAACTCATCCTCATGGAAGCCGCTCTTGCGCGCTCCAAAATAGAGCAGAACAAGAAATTGCAAAATCAGGAGTACAAGGAACATGACCCCTATGACTATTTTTTTCTTTTTTTCCGGTAACACTCTGTCTAATTTCATCACTACCTCAATTTTTTTAGTCTCGCATGCGCTTTCCGAGCAAAAGCAGGTGCAACGGAAAAGAGCATTAAATACTGTTTATTTTTCTTTGTCAGATAAGGATTTTTTCTAATGTCCTTTCTGTGCTTTTTCAGATAGTCGCATACCTGAACATAAAATACATTCTCCTTATTCATCATGGAAATGGGAATATGCAGCATATAGTCAAGCCTCTGGAACAGGGCAAAGCGTCTTGCTTCCTGTGTAAGGGAAGGATAATTTTCCAAAACCAGCTTCTCCACTCTGTCCGCATTATTCACAATATCCGTAAAGACCCTTGGAAACTCATCCTTGTTTCTGGTCCTTGTATTGCTGCCATAGCGGTAAAAAACATGATAATCCTGCTGAGGCAATATCATAACAGCAGGAATTTCCGCAAGCAGCTCTGTCAGCAGTCTGAAATCCTCATTGAGCTCTCCTTCCGGAAAGTGATGATTCTTTAAAAGAGAGGCTTTTGTCAGTTTGGTGCAGAAAGAACAGTCCCCTCTGTGCATCAGAAGCTCTCTCATGAAATTCTCGTCCTCCATAAGAATTGCTTCCTCCGGCGGTGTACAGACATTTTCCATCCGGTTTCCCTGCTCGTCAATCTCATCTCTGGAGCATTGCACCATCATAAGATTTTCGGAAAGGGCGGCAAAAAGAAGTCTTTCATACATTTCCGGCTCGATATAGTCATCACTGTCCACAAACCCGATAAAATCCCCGGACGCCTTTTCGATACCCAGATTCCTTGCGGAGGAGGAGCCCCCGTTCTCCTTGTGAAATGCTTTTACCCTCTTATCCTCCAGGGCAAACTTTTCCGCCATAGCCCCGCTGTTGTCGGTGGAGCCGTCATCCACCAGGATGATCTCCAGATTCCGATAGGTCTGTCTGCGGATCGAATCCACACACCTTGGCAGATATTCCACTGTATTATAAATGGGCACGATCACGCTGATCAGCACCTGTTTTTCTGTCTGTTCCATAAATAGCCTTTCTTTCCCTGCTCATCCTCTTAAACTTTCGCTTTTTTTCTGTCATTAGGCGGTACATCTTCTTCGGTGCGATCACCGGTGCCTTGCTCAAAGGGCCCTCTCTGGCGGGGGTAGGTTCCCCTCGCAGAATTTCCTCTGCAAAACGGAGCAATTCTGCAGCCGCATGCTCCGCATTCCAAAGTTTTGTTATAGTCTCATAAGCTGCTCTCCCCATGAATTCCCGCTCTTTTTTGTGTGTTGCAAGATAGAGCACTTCCTTTGCCATTTCGTCAAAGTTTCCTTCCTGATATACCATTCCGTTTTCCCCATGGCTTATCAGATAGGGAACTGCTCCTGCCTCCACATTTGCCACCACAACGCAGCCACTGTTCATGGACTCGTTGACCACAGCTCCCCAGCCCTCCAGATGATTGCTGGTAAATACATGGATATGACTATTCTCCATGATCCTTCTCACTTTTTCCGGCGGAAGAAAGCCATAAAAAATCAGGTTCTCTAAAACGCCTTCTTCCTTCGCGCTTTTCTTCAGTTCTTCCTCCATCTCGCCGCTTCCTGCCATATGGATCCGAAAATCAATGTTCTGTTCTTTCAGTACTTTTGCAAGTCCGATCATCATTTCGGGATGCTTCAGGGGAATGAATCTGCCTGCCCAAACAATGTGAAGGACCCCGTCCGATGGCTTCAGCTTCTCCCACTGATCCTGCGAATAATGAACCGTTTCCGGGAAATAGCCGAAGCGGTACATTTTATCCGGATAAGCCCTGATGATATGAAAATCGGAGGGCACATAAGCACCGGCGCAGAGAAGATATGCCTTTTCCTTACGGTATCTGGTGTGCTCTTTATATTTCCGCAAAAGACCCTTGGGCGAAATGGCTTTCCACTGTCC
>CAMEIH010000065.1 GCA_945917985.1 uncultured Clostridium sp.
TAATCTTCAGTACTGAATTTACTTTTACAAGAGGAATTTAACTTTTCATTCAACCGGAAATTACTCATAATGAAACCTGCAAGATATTATATATACATTTTCTTCATCTATCTTATAGATCAGTCTGTCCTTTTCATTAATTCGTCTGCTCCAAAACCCTGACAAATTTCCGGTTAACGGTTCCGGTTTTCCAATACCTTCATTCCCGTTTCTGCATATATCTTCAATAAGACTATTTATTTTTTTTAATGTTTTTCTGTCTTCTGTCTGCCAGTATACGTAATCACTCCATCCGTTAATTGTGAACACCTTATTCATCCATATCCACCTCAATCATTTTCTGCACAGACACATTTCCTTTTTCCAATTGTGCCTTAGATTCCATCAGCCAGTCATAATTTGCCTTATTTCCCATTATATAAGCATTTTCCATAAGATTGTTATATGCTTCCTCAGAAAGCATAACCACATTCTTATTATCTTTTCTTGTCACAATCAATGTCTCATAATCATCTGTAACTCTGTCCATATAGGATTTCATATTTTCACGCAGATTTGTATAATTAACAGCTAACATAAATACCTCCATATTGAAATGTACTATTTTCTGTACTTTTATTATAATGTACAGTTTTCTGTACGTCAAGTGGCTATATTATTATATGCACCATAACATAACATATTCAGCTGAAAATACCGGGTATTACATTTTGCTTTCATGTGCGCTATAATAATAGCTGTTCCGTGATGCTGACTTCCGGGCTTTCCATTGCTGAACAAAAAACAGGAGTAATCATATACAGATATGTCAAACGAAGCAAAACCATCCCAATATGAAATCATGACAAAAACCTCTATCCCCAAGCTGATCATACGCTTGTCAATTCCCACGATACTCAGCATGCTGGTGACCAATATCTACAACATGGCTGACACTGCTTTCGTAGGGCAGCTGGGAAACAGCGCCAGCGGAGCCGTGGGGGTTGTTTTTGGATTTATGGCTATTCTGCAGGCGGTAGGTTTTATGTTTGGTCAGGGCAGCGGCAGCATCATTGCAAGGCTCCTCGGGGCTAAAGATAAAGACAAGGCGACTGTCATAGCTTCCACCGGTTTTTTCTGCGCCATGTTCCTTGGGCTTTTTATAGAAATTCTGGGATTTCTGTTTCTTGATCCTCTGGTCATGGCACTTGGCAGCACTAAGACCATCGCTCCCTATGCCAAAATCTATATTTCCTTTATCTTGCTGGCTGCTCCGTTTATGACCACCAGCTTTGTAATGAATAATATTCTGCGCTATGAAGGCAAAGCGTCTCTTGGCATGATCGGTCTTATGACCGGCGGCATCCTGAACATGATCGGCGACCCCATTTTTATGTTCGGTCTCCACATGGGAATCGCAGGTGCCGGACTCTCCACAGCGCTTTCCCAGTGTATCAGCTTTTCCATTCTTCTCAGTATGTTCCTTCGCGGGAAAACCGAGTGCAGATTGTCCATCCGCAATATTACAAAAATACCCCTGGATATTCTCAATATTTTGGAAACCGGTCTGCCCAGCCTTCTGCGGCAGGGCCTCGGCAGTCTTGCCACCATCATTTTAAACAGCCAGGCTGCTTTTTACGGAGATGAAGCGGTGGCTGCCATGAGTATTGTCTCCCGTATCTCCATGTTCGTATTTTCTTTTGCCCTTGGTATCGGTCAGGGCTTCCAGCCGGTCAGCGGCTTTAATTACGGTGCCTCAAAATATAAAAGAGTCAGAAAGGCATATTTCTTTACCTGTGCTCTTTCGGAGGGACTGATCACCGTCATCGCCACTCTGGTCATTCTCTGTTCCCATGATCTGATAGGCGTGTTCCGGGATGATCCAACTGTTATCCAAATCGGGACAAGAGCACTGCGTCTGCACTGTGCATCCCTGATACTTCTTCCTGTCTGCATGGTGACGGAAATGCAGCTGCAAAGTACCGGTCAAAAGCTTGGTGCCTCTCTTCTTTCCGCTATGCGGGGCGGTATCTTTTTCATTCCCGCTCTTCTGATTCTGTCAAGAGTAAGAGGTCTTGCCGGCATTCAGGAAGCACAGCCTCTTGCCTATGTACTGGCCTTTATCCCTTCCATTTTCTTTGCTCTGTGGTTTTTCAAAAAACTGCCCACAGAGGATATGCCGGACAGCTAAAAAAGCAGCAATCAAACGACCGCTGCTTTCAGTATGTTTTCTTAATTCTTTATCACGATTGCCTCATAGTCTCTCAGACACATTTTTCTTCCCACTGCCGCATCCTTGTAATTGCCAAGCAGAACCGTACCCTTTTGCCATTCCTCAGGTATCTCAAGTTCTCTTTCCTTTTGGCTGAAATTACAGATCACAAGAAGCTTTTCCTGCTCATATGTCCTTGTGTACATGAAGATATCCTCATCCTCAGGCATCAAAAGCTCAAAGGTACCATAAACGATAACAGGTTCTTTCTTTCGCAGAGAAATCAGCTTCTGATAATAGTGAAATACGGAATCTTCTCTCTCCATCTGTTCTCCGGCATTGATCTTCGTATAGTTTGGATTAACCTTAATCCACGGAGTTCCTTTGGTAAATCCTCCGTTTTTGTCATCGCTCCACTGCATGGGAGTTCTTGCATTGTCCCTGCTTTTATAGTTTAAATACTTCATCATCTCTTCCGGGGCAATGATGTCATTCTCAGTAAATTCCCGATAAGCATTGATACTTTCAATATCCCTGAATTCGTCAATAGTGGCAAAAGGCACATTGGTCATACCAAGCTCCTCTCCCTGATAAATATAGGGAGTACCTTTCATCATGTGCAGGCAGGTTCCCAGCATTTTTGCGGAAAGCTCCCGGTAAGGTTCCTTATCATTTCCATAACGCGAAACACTTCTTGGCTGATCATGATTGCTCCAGTATAAGCTGTTCCATGCTTTTCCTTCCAGATAAGTCTGCCATCTGTTCAGCACTGCCTTGAGCGCAGGCAGATATATTTTGTTCAGGTTCCACTTTCCGTGTTCTCCGCCATCCAAGTCATTTTGCTCAAACTGGAAGACCATGTTCAGTTCGCTCTCATCATCCGCCGCATATTTTACGGCTTCCTCCACCGTCACACCGGAGGTCTCTCCAACGGTAATGGTATCAAATTTAGAGAGCACTTCCCTCCGCATTTCTTTCAGATAATCATGAACATGCGGTCCGTTGATGACTGAGGGTCCAAAATCTCCGAAAAGAGCATCCTTGCCCTTCGGACCATCAGGTAGTCCCGGAACCTTTGAGATCATACTAATCACGTCCATCCGGAAACCGTCCACACCCTTTTCAAGCCACCAGGCCATCATGTCGAAAACTTCTTTGCGGACCATTTCATTGTCCCAGTTTAAATCAGGCTGCTTTTTTGAAAAGAGATGCAGAAAATACATATCAGTAGTCTCATCATACTGCCATGCGCTTCCTCCGAAGCAGGAACCCCAGTTGTTCGGCTCCCTGCCGTCCTTTGCTTCTCTCCAGATATAGTAATCCCGATAAGGATTTTCTTTTGATTTACGGCTCTCCACAAACCATCTGTGTTCATCGGAGGTATGGTTGACCACCAGATCCATCATGATCTTAATGCCGCGCTCATGCGAAGCTTTCAGCATTTCGTCGAAATCCTCCATAGTGCCGAATTCCTGCATGATTGCCTGATAATCGCTGATGTCATAGCCGTTATCATCATTGGGTGACTGATACACCGGTGAAAGCCAGATCACATCAATTCCAAGTTCCTTTAAGTAGTCAAGCTTTGAGATAATCCCCCGGATGTCCCCGATTCCATCACCATTGCTGTCCATAAAGCTTCTGGGATAAATCTGGTAAACTACACTTTCCTTCCACCATTTACGCTCCATCTGTATATACCCTCACATTTCTTCGATTTCCCGGCAAATGCCGCGACAGATCAATTCCCGCATATTTTTGCGTTCTTCATCGCTCCCGTATTTGCCCTCATCAAGAAGCATAGCATAACACAATATTTTTGCAAAGATGCTCATTCCCAAATATGTGATCACGTTTTCGGAAATCGCATCTCTGTCTGGAATTTCATCATACAATACTCTTCTGATCAGATCTACAGGCAGCATCTCATCAGAGGTTTTTTTCTCCTTCAATTCCCTTATCCTGTCTCCCGTTGAAGAATGGTCACACAGCATATGATCCAGACGGATCAGGCAATTAGTCTCTGCCAGCTGCTTTTCCATGCTCAGCAAAATATAATTTATCTTATCGTACAGATTTTTTTCTCTACTCATCCCCCTGTACAATGACTCACAGTAGGATTCAATATTATAAAAGAGTGCTTTGGCGATCATCTCCTCCTTATCGGAAAAATATTCATATGCCGTTCCTTTTCCGATACCGGCTTTTGCAGTGATCTCCGAAACAGTAAGGCTGTTTAAGTCTGCCCCTTCCTCAAAGAGCTCCAGTACTGCCTTAAAAATTGCTTTTTCTTTGGGAGAATGTTCCCTATTCATTACTTTTCCTCCCCCTCTGAAGTAATCACTTCCACTGCTTTCTTCCTGCCGAATTTCTTTCCCTTCTCTGCTTTTCTGCCTCTGATAAACAGGTCATAGATACAGGGAACCACAACCAGTGTCATCAAAGTACCGTAAATCAGGCCGCCGATGGTTACAATCGACATAGGCTTTGACAGATCGGCACCCATATCATTGCTGAATGCCATAGTACTCAAAGCAAGGATCGTGGTCAGCGCCGTCATCATAACCGGACGAATTCTTGTCTTCCCTGCTGTGATGATAGCCTCACGTTTTTCCATCCCCTCTGCCCGCAACTGATTGATATAGTCTACCAAAACGATACCGTTATTAACGATAATACCTGAGAGCATGACAAAGCCGATAAGGGCTATGACACTGACTTCACTGCCACTCATTAAAAGTCCAAGGAAACCTCCGGTAAAGGCAAGTGGTATAGTGAACATGATGATAAAGGGCGACAGTAATGACTGGAACTGTGCAACCATGATAAGGTACATAAAAATCAGGGCAAGTAACAGCATCAGGTATAACTGTTCCATAGCATCTGTTATTGTTTCATTCTCACCGCTCATCTCAAGGCTGTAGCCATCCGGTATTTCATAGGATTTCAACGCTTCCTCCACATCATCCGACACAAGCCCCACATTATAGCCGTCTGCAATTGCTGCAGAAACGGAAATGTATCTTGTCTGTTTTTCTCTGTTAATGGAATTGGGCGATTCCGTAGTTTCAAAAGTGGCAATATCGGACAATTTCACTTTTTCCCTGGTACCATCCTGCTTTGTCCGGTCAAGCTCCAGATTTTTCACCAGATCTCTCGTCAGCTTCATATCGTTTGCATTTTTTACATAGACATCATATTCCTTGATCTCTGTCTCCAGCGTGGTGGCACTGGTGGCATCTGCCAGCTTCTGCTGAATCTGCTGGAATACCTGTGCAACGGTCAGGCCGTGTTCGATAGCCTTATTGCGATCGATGATGATACGCATTTCTCCGGTGGATTCCTCCATTCCGTCAGATACATCCGTTGTTCCTTCCACACCCTCAACAATGGTTGCAACATCCTTTGCGATCTCTTTCATGGTATCCAGATCACGGCCCTTGACCTGCACAGTGATACCGCTTCCTCCGAGAGCGCTCATATCCATACTGGATGTTTCAATTGCCACTTCTGCATCATTTTTTTCCAAAATATCTGCAATACTTTCATTGATCTCTGCAGCGATGACAACATTATCTTTTTCCTTCTCCTCATCCAGTGACACATAAATGGTAGTGGAATTGGTAGAAGAATTGCCGCCTCCCGTAAGCATGGTCAGGGAAGAGGCACTTGCCATGGCACCCACGTCCACAACATCCTCTCTCTCCATCAGCTTCTCCACGATTTCATCCGTCACTTCGGCAGTGTCGGTAAGAGGCGTATCCTTTGGCATGGTCAGTGTCATTGTAATCTGTGTACTGTCCATTTCAGGCATAAAGGCTGTTCCCTTGGAGAAAGCTGCCATTGCACTGGTAATCAGGAGTACCAGTGCAAGAATCAGCACCACCGGTTTAAACCGCAAAGCAAGCCCTAACAGCTTTTCATAAATCTTCATTAAGCCGCCAAAGAATCTGCCTTCCTTTTTGGGAGTAGCCTTAGCGAGAAGTCCTGATGCCATAGCAGGCACTACAGTCAGTGCCACAATCAGACTGGCAAGCAGCGAATAGGCAATGGTAAGTCCCATATCCACAAACAGCTGTCTGGTAATTCCCTCCGTAAACACGATAGGGAGAAAAACGCATACCGTGGTCAGTGTGGATGCCATGATGGCTCCCGCCACCTCGCCTGCACCCTTGATTGCCGCTTCTTTTGCCGAATAGCCCTCATTTCGAAGTCTGTATATATTTTCAATCACAACGATGGAATTATCCACCAGCATACCGACACCAAGCGCCAGACCCGAAAGGGAAATCACATTTAAGGTAACCCCGCTGAAATACATGCACACGATTGCCGTGATCAAGCTGATCGGGATAGAACATGCGACAACTGCAGTGGGTCTCCAATCCTTCAGGAATAAAATCAGGATCAAAACGGCAAGGATGGCACCAAACAATACATTATTGATGATGGAGTCCATGACAAGGTCAATGTAAATACCCTGATCCATCAGCGTAATCAGTGACAGATTTTCATTCTCCGCCTTCAGTTCCTCAAATTTTTCAAGTATCCTGTCGGAAACATCACCTGTGGAATAGCCGGTCTGCTTCTGAATGGTAACCATAATACCGGGTTCCCCGTTTACATTGGTGTAAATGTCAGCAGAGTTATCCGTCATAAATACATCTGCCACATCCTCAAGGGTAATTACATCCACTCCGTCCATTTCGGTATTCATGAGAGGCATTTTTTTCAGTTCTTCAATGTCTTCGGGCTTATCTCCAACTCTGATGAGGTAATCAATACCATCCTCTGTCAAATAACCTGCCGGCATGGAGAAATTCTGTGCCGTCAAAAGTGACTTCACGGTATCAACGGTGAGGATGCCGTTCATGTCTGCCTGATTGTAAGCATTTTCTCTGGCTTCCTCGAGATCCTCCTCACTGTTTGCGATTTCTTCAAGAGCATCCTTCAACTGCTGTGCCGATTCCTTCAGCTGTTCCTCTCCATCCTTGATCTGCTCCCATCCGGAATCGATCTGCTCCTGGCCGGATTCTATCTGCTTTTGCCCGGATTCCAGCTGTTTCTCACTTGCTTCCAGCTGGGATTCTGCTGTGGTAATCTGCATTTCACCGAGGCTGATTGTAGTCTGCGCATTGGCAAATTCAATCGCCGCTGTCAGGTTGCCCTGATAAAGTTCTGTGAGGGCTTCGTCGAGCTGGGTAATCTTATCATTCATTCCGGCAAGTTGCTTTTCATACTCTGGAATCATTATACTATTATTTGCAGAAACCTCTGCCAACGATGCTTGAAGCTCTGCTTTCTGTGCCTCAAGCTCCGCTTTTTTTATGTTCAGTTCATCTTTCGCCCCTTGAAGTGCAGTATTTATTTGTTCTGCTGTCATACTTTCTACAAAGATTGCATCCAAATTCAGTATATTTGCAACAATCTCTTGAAGATCGACACGATTAGCATCAGTTATTGTTCCCAGATTATCAATTGTAGTAATAGATTGTAAAATAACATCAATTCCATTATTACATTGTTCAATACCCTTTTCTAAACCTTCCTGCTGCGCTTTCATTGTTGAAATCTCAGCTGTCAGATGCATCTTCATGGCTTCCGCATCTGCCTTATAGGTCAAAAGCTCCTTCTCGGCTTCAGCCAGCTTCTTTGAGGTTTCTGATTTCTTGTCAGCAAGCTCTGTCTTGCCTTCCTCAAGCTTTGTCTTATTCTCGGCAATCTCTGCCCTGCCGTCAGCAATCTTCTGCTTGCTGTCTTCCAGTTCCTTCTTGTTGTCATCCAGCTCCTGCTGACTGTCTACCAGCTTCTGTTTGGATTCATCCAGTTCCGTCCGGGCATCTGCAAGCTCTGCCTGGCCGTCATATATTTCCTGCTTGCCATCGGCGATCTGCTGCTCCGCATCCTTCATTTCTTCATCAATGGAACCAAATACCTGCTCATTGATCTTATCTATTTTTTCCTGGCGGATGATCACATTGACACTTTCCTCAAGAAGACCGGTTGCGCTGGCAGATGCAACACCTTCAATACTCTCCAGTTCCGGAATGATAGTGTTCTGGGTCATTTCCGTAATCTCGGAATCCGTCATGCCACTGCCGCCGACTGCAGCGATCATAACAGGAAGCATGTCAGGATTCAGCTTCATAATAATAGGATTTCCGATGGAGTCATCCCAGTAGCTCTTGATCTGATCCAGATTTTCCCTGATTTCCAGAGAAGCCGCATTCATATCTGCAGACTGCTCAAATTCCAGGATAACCATGGAATAATTTTCACTGGAAACAGAACTGATTTCCTTGATATTGCTGACCGTTGCCATGGAGGATTCCACAGGCTTTGTCACTGTCATTTCCACAGTTTCCGGACTTGCTCCCGGATAGGTTGTCATAACGATCACATACGGCAGACTGATGTTCGGCAAAAGGTCCGTCGACATTCTCGTAAAGGATACCACTCCAAGGACAATTATCAGTATCACCGCCACAAGTACGGTATAAGGCTTCTTAACGCTGAATTTTCCTAACATTTATGTACTCTCCTCTTCCTGATAATATTAAAAATGATATATTTTTTCATTACCGTCCGACCAGTCGGTCGGTACCGTTTATCAGTATATTTGCAGCACTTTTAAATGTCAACAATCACAGGAGATTATTTATAAATTTTTTACAATTCTTATATTTTTCTCAACCAATACATACATGTATAATACGTATTAATTTTATACTTCCTTTTTAGTATAATGATTACAGAATGGGAGAAAACTTTATACCTAAGAAACCTGTAGAAATGGAAAAAATAATATATGACGATGGTTGGATTTTAAAGTCTCAAGTTGGCTCTCATAGAAATTATGTAGGAGGTTTACTATGTTATCAACATATCCTGCATGCTTTTTAAAAGAAAAAACGGGATATTCTGTGATTTTCCCGGATTTAAATTGGCTATCAACATGTGGTGAAAGTGCATCTAAAGCAATGGAAGCTGCTGTTGACTGCCTTGCCGGCTATTTGCATACTGCTCAAATGGAAAAAAAGGAAGTTCCTTCCCCTTCATCCATGCATGCAATTGATCCTGAAAAAATTGCCCAAGAATTGGATGTTCCCTTCGACGGTGCTTTTATCAATATGGTCTCTGTAGATGTCGCCGCATATGCCAAAGTTCATTTTGAAAAATCTGTCAAAAAGACCTTAAGTATACCTGCATGGTTAAACCAATTAGCCCTTGAAAAAAACATTAATTTTTCTCAAGTTTTGCAGGAAGCCTTAATTGCCAAATTACAGTTACATTAATCAATCTCTTCACTTCACAATCAACTTCTTAAGCTTATTTTTTATTCGTTGAAGTGCGTTGTCGGTTGACTTTTCATCTTTACCGAGAACCTTTGCAATCTGAGTGTACTTCATGCCTGTGAGATACAGATCAAGCACCTGCTTTTCAAAGCTGCTGAGTTCCTTTTCGATGGTTTTCTCGATCAGCTCCACATTCTCCTTATCGATAAGCAGGTCCTCAGGATTCAGGTCTGCTTTGGAGATCAGGGAATTGACAAGCTCTCCCTCTTCCCCGCCCTCTTTTTCCGGGGGATTGGAATACAGGGAAATATAGGTATTTAACGGGGAATGCTTTTTCCTGCCGGCTGCCTGCACAGCAGTGTACATCTGTCTTGACACGCACAGATCGGCAAAGGTAAAAAAGCTGGCATCCCGCCCGATATCATAGTCGCGGATTGCCTTAAAAAGACCGATCATGCCTTCCTGAATCAGATCCTCTCTGTCTGCACCAAGAATATACATGGATTTTGCCTTACTCTTCACAAGGTTCTTATACTTGTCCATGATATAGTCGGTGATCTTCTCTTCCCCGTCACGGAGACGAACGATCAGCTCTTCATCTGTGTACTGCTCGTAATCACTGCCCATCTGCCGCTCCCTTCATCTATTCCTGCTTCATTTCCGGTTCATTTTCTGATTCACTCTGCTCTATCTTTATCAGCTCCGCTGCAATATGCTCTGCAAGATAGCGGTATCCCATCTCATTTCCATGTACGCCATCCGGAATAAAGCTGTGGATGACTGCCGCATCATGACTGTCCAGAATACCGGAGCCATACAGATCGATTACAGGAATCTCATATTCTTCTGAAAGCTGTTTCATGATCGCCACAAAGGAGGACTGTGGGAGGAGATCCTTCCTGTCTCTCCTTAGCATATCATGAAGAATATTGGGAAGGGGTGTTACCAGAACGATCTCGGCATTCGGATAATCTTTTTTAAGGCCTTTTAGCAGTTCATCGAGATCCCCTGCAAAGGTTCTCTTTTCCCTCTCTTCCAGAGACCCCAGCTCCTTTTCAGAAGCACAAAAGCCATCATTGGTACCACCCATCACAATAATAATATCGGAATCCTCCGGTATCTCCTTATATCTGTCCACAAAAGCGTTATCCCAGTATCTTCCGATGGAGGATCCGCCGATTCCCAGATTTACCACTTCGCCGGCATTTAGTACTTTTCCAAGCTGATAGGGATAGGACATTTTCAGATAATCCTCCTGTCCCTCCAGATTGGTTGCCGCCGTAATGCTGTCTCCAAGGCACGCAATCTTTTTGTCAGAAAAATCAATGGTACTCTCCGCAATGATCTTTTTGTCCCCATGGTTGATCCGTATGGTCTCCTCATAGGAAGCACAGATTTCCTTCTGCAGGCTGTTTCCCGAAACAGAATTGCCGGACACTGTGTTTTCCAAACCATTGCCGGATATTTGATTGCCTGACACTTCATTTCCCGATACCTGACCATCGATTTCGTTGCCGGATATCTGATTCCCCGATATTGTATTGCCGGAAACATCATTTCCTGACACCTGATTACCAAAAAACTGATCACTGTAAGCATTATTATCTGAAACACTATTGCCCGATACATCTAAAACTTCGGCCATATTTTCTGAAATGCTGTTATCGGACGCCTGCCCGTTCAGCTCATATTCTTCCAGATAGCTTACGAGCGCCTCCTGATCCTCCGACAAAGTCTGGAGTGTTGCCTGCATTTTGGCAATGTCGGCCCTTGCCTCCTCATAGTAGATTTCTCTCTCGCTTTCCCATTTCTTATGCTCGTAAAATTTCATTCCCTTATCAATGCCTACTGCCATCAGCATAATTGCTGTCATGGCAATCAGCATCAATAAAAATCTGTTTACCTTATTCATCCTAAATTTCCTTTAAAGCTTCCGCATGCTTTTATCTGCCAAGCCTCTGACGCACAATCTCGTAGGCAAGCACACCTGCTGCCACGGAAGCATTCAGCGAATCGATATCGCCTTTCATGGGAATCGATGCCACCATATCACATTTTTCCTTCACAAGACGCCCTACACCTTCACCCTCATTACCGATCACAAGCCCGATTGGGCCAGTCAGCTTTAAATCATACATGGCAGTGCCGTCCATATCCGCACAGACAAACCACATTCCCTTTTTCTTCAATTCCTCTATGGTCTTTGCCAGATTGGTGACCTTGGCTACGGGAGTATAATTTAATGCCCCCGCGGAAGTTCTTGCCACTGTTGCGGTAAGTCCTACGGCTCTGTTTTTGGGAATAATCACGCCGTGAGCACCGGCAAGATTTGCCGTCCTGATGATGGCTCCCAGATTATGAGGGTCCTCTATATTATCCAAGAGAAAGAAAAAAGGAGCCTCACCTTTCTTCTCTGCAAGTGCAAACATGTCCTCAATCTCCGCATAGCGATAAGCGGCTGCCACAGCGATCACGCCCTGGTGCTTTCCGGTCTCCGAGAGCTGGTCAAGCCGTTCCTTTGCCACATACTTAATGGGGGTGTCCTTCTTTCTCGCCTCGCGTTTGATGGTCATGACAGGTCCGTCCTGACATCCGTCCAATATATAGATTTTATCAATTTCCTTGCCGGAACGGAATGCCTCGATCACCGCATTCCTTCCTTCTATCATAAATTCATTATATCCCGCTGATCCTGTTTCCATGCTTTTCTCCTTTTCTTACAGTGTCATGGAAAGCTCCTTTAATCCTGTCTTAATAAGCTCCATGATCCTTGCTTCCTGTCCCGTCAGATAGAGATACCCCACAAGGGCCTCCATGCCTGTTGCTTTCCGGTAATCACCTATGGATGCGTTTTTGGCGCTTGTGTAAGATTTGGCATTTCGACCTCTTTTGTACACAGCCTCCTCTTCCTCCGTAAGATAAGGCAAAAGTGCCTCTATCATGGCGGCCTGAGTCTGCGCCTTCACATAAGTAACCGTCTTTTTGTGAAGCTTATTCGCCGGTTCATTGCCTCTTTCCACCACAACCGTCCTGATGACCAGGTCATAAACGCAGTCACCGATATAAGCAAGCGTAAGAGGTGAATACGCACGGATATCCACCTCTTTTAACTCAAAGCTCTGTTTTATTAAATCAAGTAAGCTTATGCTCTCTTCCATTTAACTCCTTCTCTGGTATCTTCCAGAATAATGCCCTTGGCAAGCAGTTCATCTCTGATCTCATCGGCACGTTTAAAGTTCTTTTCCTTTCTTGCCGCCTGGCGCTCTGCAATCAGCGCCTCGATGTCATCATCTAACATCTCTTCTTTCTTTTCCACGATCAGACCGCAGATATCGGAAAGTGTTACGATCTCATCCTTCAATGCCTGCACAAAGGCTTTGCTGCTTCCTTCCTTTGCATTGGTATTGGCAAACTTCACCAGTTCAAAGATAGCGGCGATGGCATCGGCTGTATTAAAATCATCATCCATGGCTTCATCAAATTTTGCGATAAAGCCTTCTGCCTCTTTTGCGAGTTTCTTTTCTTCCTCTGTCATCTCACCTGCTGCATTCTGAAGAAGGAAGTTTAAGTTGCTCACACTGGTCACGATCCTGTCGTAACCGTTCTGTGCGGCCTCCATCAGCTCTGCGCTAAAGTTTAAGGGACTTCTGTAATGAGCAGAAAGCATGAAGAACCGCAGTACCTGAAGGTCATATTTCTCACTGATATCTCTTACCGTAAAGAAATTGCCGGCAGACTTCGACATCTTCTTATTATCAATATTTAAAAATGCATTGTGCATCCAGTATTTTGCAAAAGGCTTGCCGCTGGCTGCCTCCGACTGTGCGATCTCATTCTCATGATGAGGGAAGACAAGATCCTCACCACCTCCATGAATATCGATCTCCTCACCGAGATACTTTTTGCTCATAACGGAGCACTCGATGTGCCAGCCGGGGCGCCCCTGACACCAGGGAGATTCCCAGTAAGGCTCTCCTTCCTTTTTCGGCTTCCAGAGTACAAAATCGAGGGGATCCTCCTTCTGATCTTCCCCTGTCACCAGAAGGGATCTGTTTCCTCCCTGAAGGTCATCCAGATTCTTGTGGGAAAGCTTTCCGTAGTCCTTAAAGCTTCTGGTCCTGAAATACACAGTGCCATCCGGCGCCGCATAAGCATGGCCTTTTTCGATCAGGGTTCCGATCATATCCAGCATACCGCAGATTTCTTCTGTTGCCTTGGGATGGGTGGTGGCAGGCTTTATATTCATTGCTTCCATATCTTTCTTGCACTCCGCAATGTAGCGCTCTGAGATCACAGAGGCATCCACGCCCTCCTCGATGGCTTTTTTGATGATCTTGTCATCCACATCGGTAAAATTGGACACGTAATTGACCTCATACCCCTTGTGCTCCATATAACGTCTTACTGTGTCAAACACGATCATGGGACGGGCATTGCCGATATGGATCAGATTGTAAACCGTAGGTCCGCAGACATACATTTTTACTTTGCCTTCCTCTAAAGGAACAAATTCTTCTTTTCTTTTTGATAAGGTATTATAAATCTTCATTTTTTATTTCCTCTTTCTGTTTTTCTTCTTTTTGGGTTCTTGAAAGGTTTCTGAGCTGCTGCTCCAGATCAATGAGCCGGTTGGTAATCTCCGCATTGCTGTGCTGCAAAGCGGTCAGTTCCTCCTTGACAGGGTCAGGAAAATGTACCTGATCCAGCTTATCCTGGGGTCTGTCGGGATTCACTCTCTTCACGATGCGTCCCGGAACGCCCACCACCGT
Source organism: uncultured Clostridium sp. (assembly GCA_945917985.1). Classification (GTDB taxonomy): domain Bacteria; phylum Bacillota; class Clostridia; order Lachnospirales; family Lachnospiraceae; genus Suilimivivens. The sequence continues at coordinate 14,256 of CAMEIH010000065.1, forward strand.
ACATCCTGCCGGCACATCCTCAAGCACGACACTTCCCGCTCCGATCTTGCAGTTATCGCCGATGGTGCAGGAACCGAGAACCTTGGCACCGGCACCGATCATAATATTATTTCCAAGGGTAGGATGACGCTTCCCCTGTTCCTTACCGGTTCCACCTAAAGTCACTCCCTGATAAAGAGTAACATTATCCCCGATGATTGCGGTCTCCCCAATGATCACGCCGGAACCGTGGTCGATAAAAAAGCCCTTTCCGATCTGTGCGCCGGGATGGATCTCAATTCCGGTCTTACGCACACCCTTCTGGGAAATCCACCTTGCCAGAAAATAATGTTTTTTCAGATACAGCTTATGAGCCATGCGATAAAGGATCATGACCTTAAAGCTGGGATAAAGAAATACTTCCATGGAAGAATGGATTGCGGCATCGCGCTCCTTGATAATAGCAATCTCTTCCTTAACCTCGCTGATAAATCCCATTTTTTTACTCCTTATAACGGCAGCCAGCCAAGTGCAAATCCGTTTAGCGAACCATGTTATCCAAAAAAGAAAACGGATAACTCCATCTTAGAGACGAAGTTATCCGCGGTTCCACTCTATTTAAAGGTGATCTGTCACCTTCACTCATCTGACGTAACGTGTCTTTACGTGTTCTGCTACTAAATAAGCCATGACCTATTTCCATTCACAGAACCTGCTCCCGGATGCACTTCTATTATCTCCGCCCGGGGATTGCTCTCAGCCTCCGGCTATCCCTCTCTGTGACTGCGGTAACATGCTGTGATAATATACTCTTTCCGTTCTGCGCATTTATTGCTGTATGCCGATGTCTTCTATATCAGAATATGCAAAAGTGCGGGTTTTGTCAACTAAAAAATCACAGCAGAGTGAAAGACTTAAACTGCCAGTAGCCCTGTCCAACAAAGGTAAAGTACAACGCATTTACTCCATCCGGAATTCTCATATCTACAGTGGTTGTCTTCCATACATTGGCATATCCCACAGGAACGGTTCCAATCACTTCACCGTCCCATGCGGTTCTCACCTCGACCTCACCTGTCGCATAGCCTTTTCCACAAATGGAAACCCTTGTAATATTCTTACAATCAAAATATTTAAAGCCCGCAGAGGTTCCGGGACGCATATTGGCGATATAACCGAGATTCTCATCTCCGTCTCTTCCCTCCTGGGTAATCTTCTGGAAACGGTCATCCATCCAGCCGGACCATGGAATATAGGTCACATCAAGATCACTGAAAAGATGACAGGCCAGATAGGCAGGATATTCTCCCTCTCCTCTCAGAGGTCTGACACCGCCGCAGGATGTAATCTCAACCTGATCAAACAATCCGTCGTTGCGCTCCTTAAGCTTCTCAAAGCACCCCTGTCTGCTGTAGTTTGTTCCGTTGGTATGTCTGTGGTAGAAGATATACCAGTCCTCCTTGATCCGGACCATACTGCCGTGATTATTGGCACAATAGCACATAGGCTTCTCAGCAGGCTTGTATGTATCAATATTTAAGTCACCGTTGCTCACCAAAACTCCCTGATAGGTAAAGCCGCCTGTGGGACTCTTGCTTGTGGTATAGGCAAGCTCGTGGAAAAGCTGGGAAGAATAAATAAAGAAATAGGTGTCCCCCTTCTTTCTGATAGAAGGAGCCTCAAAAAAGGCATGCCCTTCAAATCCGGTTCCTGCACTGTATGGTTCGCCGGGAGCGATAAATACGGGTGGCTCAACAATTGTGAGCATATCCGGGCCAAGCACCGTTGCCATAGCGCCAT
>CAMEIH010000066.1 GCA_945917985.1 uncultured Clostridium sp.
CACACATTTCAAAAAACTGGCAGGCATAGAATAGAATTTACCTTTCGGAGCTGATGGAAGAATGGTATTCTTGAAAAATTTCTGACTTTGTGGTAATATAGAATGAGAAAAATTGTATATTATCACATTTCCTAACGAAATGCAATATTTTTCATTTGTACCCGGCATACATCCGTTAATAACAAAGGAGAGACAACCTTTCGTCATCCCTCCTATCTAAAAGAAAAAACTCCCCACGAATTTTTCCTGTGACAGCTTAACCCTTTGAATCACCCGGAGCATCCATATGGTCACTCAGGGTGAATTTCAGTTTATAATCCCTGCTCATCTCATTCATATTAAAATCAAACTGTATTCTATTCTGAACAACACTAATGTTATCAATCCCCGCATCAAGCAGAATAAGGATATGTTTCGTCGGTGAATACTTATAATGCATATCAACAGCCCTTATATTCTTTCGGATTGCTATCTGCAGAAGATCAGAGACTTCATTTAGCTTATCGTCCTGATTACCCTCTGTCTCATATTCAATTTCAACCTGCACCACCTCTACAGAATGATTATATCGAAGGCCAATATTCCGCATATATTTATAGAACTTATCAAAATCGTTTATGACCTTTTTCTGTTCCGATGCATTGCTGAGCTTATGGATCATATTTTCAATATCGGTCAAAACATTTAGCTGCTGTGTATCACTCTCGCTGATAGACAGTGTATCTGCGATATCCAGTTTATCAGCGTCCATCATCTCAACAAACTTGTCCAGCAACTCCGGATCAAACTGGCTGCCACGACCATTTATCAGTTCTTCTCTGATTTTTTCCTGAGACAACGCCTTTCGATAAATACGGTCTGAACTCATCGCGTCATAGGCATCCGCAATACATACAATGCGTGCATTGACAGGGATATCAAGTCCGCTACGCCCACTGGGATATCCCTTTCCATCAAAGCGCTCATGATGATATCTTGCAACTTGTGAAGCCCCGGGCACTGCAACCATATTCTTCAACATATCAGAGCCAACAATTGTATGTGATTTGATCAGTCCGAACCCCATATCTGACAACCTGGACGGTTTATTCAAAATGGCATCCGGAACACCGATTTTTCCGATATCATGCAAGAGTGCCTCATAGCGAAGCATGGAAATCTGTTCCTTATCCCATCCCAGAGCCTCTGCCAGTCTGGTTGCGTAAAATGCCACTCTCATGGAATGACCGTTTGTGTATTTGTCCTTGGCATCTAACGTACCTGCCAAGGTTTCAAGCATCTTCATCGAAAGCATCATTTTTTCTGCGGATGCATTTGCTTTCTCAGCTGCAATAACCGCCTCTTTCACAGCGTCTCTTCTCTTTCTGAGTGTACTGTTTATCATTCTGGCAAATACAAATACGCATAATAAAAGAGAAAATGCTATCGCAGCTTCCGGTCCAATGTCTTTGTTGTATCCCTCATCAAAGGCTCTTGTCATGACAGCAAGCAATTCACCAAAAAGAGAAATAATGAGTGTAAATATTGATAATTTCGAGTCCTCATATAAAATACTGATAATAATCGGTATCGTAAAAATAGCGAAGGTAACCGAGAACTGATAATGTGAGTAAGCGACATCCGTACACATCAGAGTCAAAAAAAGCATAAGAAAATATCTTTTTGACTCTTCGTCCTCCACTTTTCTCTCTACTATCTTGCTGAGTATTACCATTCCGAAATTAAAAACAGACGTAATTAATAGATAACGAATCAGCTTTTCAACAATTGTGTCCGGTCCATATCCCTGCGATCTCGTCACATAAAGCAGCACATTGTTCAGTATTTCAATCACGCATACAATGACTGCTATGATGAGCTGCACCCTGATGATGAGCCGGCTCCATTTTCCATATTCTACTGTATATACATTGTTATCCATATCTCTCATAATATCCTCAGCAGACGTTTCTCTCAAATATATTGCTTCAATTTTACCATTCAGCTTATTTTCAAACAATATACTTGGGACGAATCGACATGGATTGGGACGAATCGACACAAAAAAAGCAATGTGGCATTCATCTCCATCAAAAAATGTAGTTTCCCCAATAAATTAGATACCAAAAAATGTATTTTTTACAATTGAATAGATACCAAAAAATGTGATATACTACATTTATTGGAAGGAGGTTAGGTTATGCTTAGATTTGCAATGGAAAAACTTCATATATGGAAAGAGAAAGCGAACAGAAAGCCACTTATTATCATGGGTGCAAGACAGGTTGGCAAAACCTGGTTGATGAAGGAGTTTGGACGCACCTGTTATGAGAAGGTTGCCTATATCTCTTTTTATAATAATAAACGCATGAGCGATGTTTTTCAGATAGATTTTGATGTGAAAAGAATTCTTATGAACCTGAATATTGAATCAGGCGTAACCATAACTCCTGGCAATACACTTATTATATTGGATGAAATTCAGGACACACCTAAGGTTTTGGAGTCTTTAAAATATTTCTGTGAAGAGGCACCGGAATATCATGTAGTTGCGGCAGGCTCCCTTTTAGGCGTTGCTATTCATGAAGGGGTCTCATATCCGGTGGGAAAGGTAGATATTCTGGATTTATACCCGCTGAATTTCCGTGAATTTTTATGTGCTGTGGGAGAAAAAGGATTATCGGACGCGCTTACCACGAAGGACTATACTTTGATTGATAATTTTTCTGACAAATATTTATTTTGGATGAAAAACTATTATTACACCGGTGGCATGCCGGCAGTGGTAGATGCTTTTCGTGCACACAGGGATTATCAGGAGGTTCGGCAAATACAAAGTGATATTGTGCGACAATATGAGGGAGATTTCGGTAAACATGTTGATGCCAGAACATTGCCAAGAATCAGAATGGTTTGGGATGCCATCCCTGTTCAGCTGGCCAAAGATAACAGAAAATTTTTCTTTGGTCAGATGAAAAAAGGGGCACGCAGCAGTGACTTCGTAATTGCAATTCAGTGGTTGCTTGACTGCGGACTGATCTACAAGGTAAGTCGTGTAAATGAGCCTCGTATGCCTCTTAAGGCCTATAAAAGCATGAATGCTTACAAATTATTTATGCTGGATGTTGGATTATTGGGAGCATTAAGTGAACTGACTGCAGAGTCTATTTTAGAGGGAAATGATATTTTTGTAGAGTTTAAGGGGGCTCTGACTGAGCAGTATGTCCTGCAGCAGTTAATTTCGGACACTACTTACACCGCATATTATTATGGTACAGAAAGTGCAAATTTCGAACAGGATTTTCTTGTGCAAAAAGGAAAATGCATTGTGCCGATTGAGGTAAAAGCAGAGGGAAATTTAAGATCGCAGAGCCTGAAGGCATATTGCGATAAATTTCACCCGGAAGAAGCTGTACGCTTTTCGACAAAAAAGTACGTGGATCAGGGTTGGATGAAAAATATCCCTCTATATGCAGTGTGTAATTTGTAGCATATTTGTGCACGGCATACACCCGTTGAAAACGTGCGCCGCCGGGCGCACATGACAAAGGAGAGACGACCTTTCGTCATCCCTCCTATTTAAAAGAAAAAACTCCCCACGAATTTTGTCTGTTTATTCAAATAAATAATCTACTTTTAAACTTCTTCTATCGTTGCGCCAACAAGCTGTGCAAAATAGAAATATCCATAGAAATAATCTTCATCTGCAAGTAATGCAGAACAATCCGCTCCGGCAGGTATCGTCATCCTGTAAGCCGTCTTGTTATACTCAAAGGTTACTACGGTTGTAACGTCACTTCGCTCTGCAATTTTCTTAACAATATAATCGGACATGGTGTACAGTCTTCCGGAATCAAATGTTACAGTTCCATTTATAGGAGCATTCTTGACTTCCCCATAAAGACCCTTTACAAACACCTGACTTGCCGGGATCACACTTCTTTCTGCCACTGCTCCGCAGGAACATCTGTACTCTTCCATACCATCCTGCTCTGTAGTGGCTTCCTGTACGGTTACCCATGAGTAGGAATGAGAGTGTTCTTCTTTAGCAGGCCCTGCGTGTTCTTCTTTTTTATCAGGCTTTGAGGGACTGTCCGATGTAACCTCCACGATCTCTACCGAACTCAAACCTGTCATTGTATTCAAATTCACATAGGCTGCTGTCGCTCCGGCAGGAACCTTGATCTTTGTGATACTGTTACAGCCAGAAAATGCATCAAAATCGATGTTTGTCGGCGGCGTTGTACCTGCAAAGGTTATCGTCGTCAGACTGCTACAGTTAGAAAACGCAGCATGATCAATCCTTTCCACGCTGGCAGGAATCGCTATGGAAGTAAGCCCGCTACAGCCCCTAAACGTATCATACTCAATCCTTTCCACGCTGGCAGGAATCGCTATGGAAGTAAGCCTGCTACAGTTCTGAAACGCTTGAGCCCCAATGCTTGTCACGCTGTCAGGGATTGTTATGGAAGTAAGACTTATACAGCCACTAAACGCAGAAGGCCCAATATTTGTCACGCTGGCAGGAATCTCTATGGATTCAAGACTGCTACAGTCCACAAACGCACATTGCCCAATACTTGTCACACCGGAAGATATGATTACCTTCTTAATATTGTATCTGTTATGATACCATGGTGAAGGAGTGCCAATTGTCCAACTATTCGGCATATCGCCTGTTCCTGTAATGGTAAGGGTGTCATCGTTCAGTTCCCAGGAAAGAGTGCTTCCGTCAATCGGCCCAGCCGCCATCACTGGTAAACTTGTACCTACAAAGATGCTAAATAACATGGCAAATGTTAATAAGGTTGCTAAAATCTTTCTTGTCTTTCTCATAATTTCTCCTTCTTGATATGATTTATTACTTTTTTCCTTTTCCTCTTCTATCGCATTTCAATTTTGCCATTTAACCCTTTGGCAGTCAATAGTTTCGGGACGAATCGACATGTTTTGGGACGAATCGACATAAGAAAAGCCGGAGAGCACCATCAGGTGTTTCTCTCCGGCAATTTTCCGAAATACAACATCAATGCTTTCTCTGCATCAGAACTGTTCTTTGTAAATTGTATCTCTTCAATATTAAACAAAATGCATCCGCAATGTCCCCGAAAGGTTGGAAAACAGATTACTTTGAGATAGGTATCAATCTCCGGACTGTAGTCGATAATCTCCAGCTTTTCTCCATAAAGGGTTGCGCGCTCATAGCTCCTTAGCCACTTGGAATCCATATTGGAAAAGAGGCTTCCAAAGGAATTGCCGATCAGCTTTTCAATCGGAAGCTTTTCCAGCTTTGCCAGTGCCGAATTGCCATACCTGAATATCCAGTCCACTGCATGCTTTTTTTCATCAAATATCATTTCTATATCCGCAAAGGCAAACGGCATATGTTCAAATCCGCTGTAATACTTTCGGTATTCTTCCTCTGTTTTCGGGATATCCTCCCCTGCGAAGCTTCCGATGATTTTCTTCTGCTTTTCCAAAAATTCTTCCCGGATAACCTTTTTCTTTCGCACCACATAGTCGAGGGCTTCCCCATTACTCAGATAGATTTTGTCATCAATCTCATGAATTGCCATAACGGATACAAGGACGCTTCGGTGAACCAAAATAAAGTCATCCTCTGCTTTTTCCTTAATCTGCTCAAGTGTCATTCTTGCATGGTAGATATGATTTCCCAGCGTATGTATATTGGCAACATTCCGGCTCATTGTCACATAGAGAATGGTATTCATATCAATCGATATCTCTTTCTTATTGGAAACATAAGTCAGTGATTTAGGCTTCTTCAAAATGAGTACCTCCGGATCATTTGTATCTGCCTTATAGTATATTATTATTGCACAGAAAGTGCAAATTTGGAACAGGATTTTCTTGTGCAAAAAGGGATTGGCAGCTCGCTGTCAATCCCTTTCTATATCATACTTTCTTTTATTTATAACAATTCCTTCAAAAGCTGGTTCACCATGGCAGGATCTGCCTTGCCCTTCATGGCCTTCATGGTCTGCCCAACCAGAAAACCGATTGCCTTCTCCTTGCCGTTCCGGTAATCCTCCACGGACTGAGGATTGTTTGCAATCACTTCCTCCACGGTCTTTCTGAGAGCGCCCTCGTCGTTGACGGTCTTAAGTCCTTTTTCTTCCACATAAACCTCAGGGTCAACGTCATTTTTGAAGATCTCCTCAAAAACTTCCTTGGCAACAGAGCTGTTGATGGCTTTGGAATCTGTAAGTGTGATCAGCTTTGCCAGATGCTCCGGTGAGAAACGGATATCCTCCGGTTCCATATCATTTTCCTTAAGGAGCCGCAGTGTCTCAACCATGAGCCAGTTGGAAACCTTCTTAGGCTGTGCACCGAGAGCCACCGTTGCTTCAAAGAGATCAGCCATACGCTTGGAACCGGTGATGATATCGATATCATAATCGGGGATATCAAATTCCTCTTTGTAGCGTGCCATCTTCTCCTCACGGAATTCCGGCTGCTTTGCCCTGATCTCATCAAGGAACACATCGTCAAGCACGATAGGCACCAGATCGGGATCAGGGAAATAACGATAATCCTGGGCATCTTCCTTGCTTCTCATGGCATAAGACTCACCCTTGTTGTCATCCCAGCGTCTTGTCTCCTGGATTACCTTTTCTCCTGATTCAAGAAGGTCGATCTGACGCTCTCTTTCTCCTTCGATTGCTCTTGCAATGGCCTTAAAGGAGTTTAAGTTCTTCATCTCGGTACGGGTACCGAATTCCTTAGCCCCTACTTCTCTCACGGAAAGGTTGACATCCGCACGCATGGAGCCTTCCTGAAGCTTACAGTCGGATGCACCGAGATACTGGATGGTCATGCGGAGCTTCTCAAGATAAGCGATCACTTCCTCCGCACTTCTCATATCCGGCTCTGACACGATCTCGATCAGCGGCACACCGGAACGGTTGTAATCCACCAGAGAACAGTCATTCCACTCATCATGGATCAGCTTTCCGGCATCCTCCTCCATATGGATCTCATGGATCCCCACAAACTTCTTTCCCTGCTCCGTCTCGATCTCTACCTTACCGTCTCGGCACATGGCCGTTTCTGCAGATCGGCAGATACAGCTGGGAAATCTGATAGTTCTGCGGGTTATCGGGATAAAAATAATTCTTACGATCGAATTTACAATACTGCGTGATGTTGCAGTTGGTGGCAAGACCTACCGCTACCGCGTATTCCAGCACCTGCTTGTTTAAAACGGGAAGAGAACCCGGCATACCGGTGCAGACAGGGCAAGTATGGGTGTTAGGGTCACCTCCGAAGGCGGTGGAACAGCCACAGAAAATCTTTGTTTTGGTGGCAAGCTCTACATGCACCTCAAGACCGATGACGGTTTCATACTGTTTCTCCATGTCAGTTCTCCTCCTTTCTGCCGAAGGCGCCTCTTGCCTTTTCATAAGTGTAAGCAGCGCGGATCAGATTTTTTTCCTTAAAGCAGTCACCGATCAGCTGCACGCCGATGGGAAGACCTTTGCTGTCTGTACCGCAGGGCATGCTTAAGCCCGGAAGTCCGGCCAGGTTGATGGAAATCGTATAAATATCTCCGAGATACATCTTAATGGGATCGGATAAGCTCTCACCAAGCTTCGGAGCTGTGGTAGGCGCAACAGGTCCCAGGATCACATCATATTTGGCAAAAGCTTCATCAAAAGCCTTCTTGATCAGGGCTTTCACGCGAAGAGCCTTTAAATAGTAAGCGTCATAATAACCGGAGCTTAAGACAAAGCTTCCCAGCATGATTCTTCTCTTTACTTCCGGTCCGAAGCCTTCGGAACGTGACTTCTTGTACATATTGTGAAGTCCGTTATATTCCTCCGTGCGGTAGCCGTACTTGATGCCGTCAAAGCGCTCCAGATTGGAGCTTGCCTCTGCTGCCGCAATGGTATAATAAGTAGGAATCGCATATTCCACAAGGCTTAAATCAAACTCTTCCACGATGGCGCCTTTTTCCTTCAGTACCTCAGCCGCCTTTAACACAGCTGCCTTTACTTCAGGATCAAGACCTTCCCCGAAATAATCTCTGGGAATACCGATCTTCATTCCCTTCACATCATCCACAAGGGCACTTGTGAAATCCGTGTCGTCTCTCTCTACGGAAGTGGAATCCTTAAGATCATGGGAAGCGATCACTTCCATGATGGTGGCACAGTCTGTCACATCCTTGCAAAGGGGTCCGATCTGGTCAAGGGAAGATCCGTAAGCGATCAGGCTGTAACGGGAAACGGTTCCGTAAGTGGGTTTCAGACCCACCACACCGCAGAAGGAAGCAGGCTGTCTGATGGAACCGCCGGTGTCAGAGCCGAGTGCATAAAAGCACTCCCTGGCTGCCACTGCTGCCGCACTTCCGCCCGATGATCCTCCCGGCACATGCTCCGGATTCCAGGGATTCTTTGTCTCGCCGAACGCCGAGGTCTCTGTGGTGGATCCCATGGCAAATTCATCCATATTGGTTTTGCCAAGGATCACTGCCCCTGCCTTCTCAAGGTTGATCACTGCCTCTGCGGAAAAGGTAGGTACAAAATTGCCTAAAATTCTGGAGGAACAGGTGGTCAGAAGCCCTTCCGTACACATGTTGTCCTTAATGGCAACGGGTACACCGGCAAGAGGGCCTGTAAGCTCTCCTGCATCGATTTTCTTCTGCACTTCCTCCGCCTTACGCAAAGCGCCTTCTTTATCCACTGTTACATAACAATGATAGGTGCTCTCCGATTTCTCAATTTGATCAAGGACAGCCTCTGTGGCTTCCTTCACTGTCACTTCTTTGTTTTTGATTGCTGCCGCAAGCTCCACGGCAGTCATGTCAAGTATACTCATTGCTGCCGCCCTCCTATTCAAATGTACGGGGTACTACAAACATCCCGTCTTTTTCTTCCGGTGCATTTTTCAAAATATTTTCTCTGTCATCTGTGTTTGTCACAACGTCTTCTCTGAATACATTGTGTACCGGGAAAACATGAGACATGGGTTCCACGCCGGTTGTGTCCAGTTCACCCAGTTTATCGATATAATCAAGCATACTGCCCATATCCTTCTTTGCCTGTTCCTTTTCCTCATCGGAAAGCTCGAGCTTGGCAAGGATACCTACATATTCAATGGTTTCGTCTGAAATGATGTTTGCCATTTAAAAATTCCTTTCTGTTAATCTCTCGTCACAATGGCAGAGCAACCCATACCGCCGCCTACGCACAAAGTTGCAAGTCCTTTCTTGGCATCTCTCTTTGCCATCTCATGAAGAAGTGTAACCAGAATACGACAGCCTGATGCACCTACGGGATGGCCAAGGGCAATGGCACCACCGTTCACATTCAGCTTATCCATATCAAAGCCGAGATCATGACCGACTGCCACGGACTGTGCCGCGAAAGCTTCGTTTGCCTCGATCAGGTCAAAGTCCTCAATCTTGTATCCTGTCTTGGCCATCACCTTTCTGGTGGAAGCCACAGGACCTACGCCCATGATGCGGGGTTCCACACCGGCAAGCTCTCCGCCGATCCAGGTTCCCATAGGCGTAACGCCAAGTTCTTTTGCCTTCTCTTCACTCATAACGATAATGGCTGCCGCACCGTCATTGATTCCGGAGGAATTGGCTGCGGTTACAAGACCGCCTTCCTTGAACGCGGGACGAAGCTTGCTGATTCCTTCTGCTGTCACGCCTGCTCTCGGCCCTTCATCCGTATCAAAGAGAATGGTCTCTTTCTTTTTCTTTACTTCTACGGGTACGATCTCGTCCTTAAATCTGCCTTCTGCCTGAGCCTTCTCACACTTATTCTGGCTCCATGCGGCGAACTCATCCAGCTGTTGTCTGGTAAGTCCCCAATCCTCAGCCACATTCTCGGCAGTGATACCCATATGATAGCCACCGAACGCATCGTGAAGAGCATCACGAAGGAGCGCATCATCCATCTTGGCTGCTCCCATACGATAACCGAATCTTGCATCATAGAGAAGGTAAGGTGCCTTGGACATATTTTCCATACCGCCCGCAACGATGATATCCGCATCACCGCATGCGATCAGCTTTGCTGCCAGATTCACACAGTGAAGTCCGGAACCGCAAAGCACATTGATGGTGGTCGCCGGTACCTCTACGGGAATACCTGCATTCACTGCTGCCTGTCTTGCGGGATTCTGTCCGAGACCTGCCTGGATTACACATCCCATATATACTTCATCAACCTGATCCGGTCTGATACCGGTTCTCTTTAATGCTTCCTTAATTACTACCGTTCCGAGATCGGGTGCGGGTGTTGTACTTAAAGTTCCTCCCATAGTTCCGATGGCGGTACGGCATGCGCCTGCCAAAACTACTTTTCTTGCCATTTTTTCATACCTCGTTTCTTAAAAGTCTTTTCCTTGTTTCCGAAGATAACACTATTAATAATCTACTACTTTCCCCCTGTTTTGTCCACTGTTTTACATGGGAAAAAGTGCTGACGATATCGAGGAAAGATGCTATAATATTAGCACCAATACAGAAAGGACACAAATGATATGACTAAGAAAGAACTGGCGATCGCCAATCATGACAAGAAATTTAACTGTGCCCAGGCGGTGGCCTGCGCCTTTGCAAAAGAGGTTGGCGTTGATGAAAAGACTCTTTTTCAGGCGACGGAGGGCTTTGGACTTGGCATGGGCGGAACGGAAGCTACCTGCGGCGCGCTTTCGGGTGCCGTGATGCTGGCAGGCTTCAAAAACAGTGACGGAAAACTGGATGATCCCGGCACCAAGGCAGACACCTACAAGCTCTCAAAGGAGATGGTAGCGCGCTTTCAGGAAAAGACGGGAAGCACCGTGTGCAAGGAGCTGAAAGGCATAGAAACCGGCAAAGTGCTCTGTTCCTGCCCCGATTGTATCAGATGCGGCGTGGAAGTGGTGCAGGAGGTTCTGGAACTGTAGTTTCGGAACTATAAGAAATGGGATATTGACGCAAAACCGCCAGGGTGGATCATTTTCCACTCTGGCGGTTTCTATATAAAAAGGGGGATATGATGTGGCATTAGCTGTGTTCACGTATTTTTTTACGGATTGGCAGGACACAGGAAGGAGATACACTGAGCTCGTCAATTCCCATTTCCACAAAGGTATCTGTCAAGCCAAGGTCTGCTCCCAGTTCTCCACAGATGCCTACCCAGGCACCGCCTTTATGACCGTTTTCAATTACCATCTGTATCATTTTAAGCACTGCGGGATGATGTGCATCATAAAAATCATCCAGTTTGGCATTCTGCCTGTCTATGGCAAGTGTATATTGGGTCAGATCATTTGTTCCGATGCTAAAGAAATCAACCTCTTTTGCCAGTTCGTCACTGACCATGACAGCAGCCGGCGTCTCAATCATAATGCCGAGTTCCACCTCTCCATAGGCAATACCGTTCTCTGTAAGTTCCTGCTTCACCTCTTCTACGATTTTCCTGATACGTTTTACCTCATTCACGGAAATGATCATTGGGAACATAATACCGATATTGCCATATGCACTGGCACGATATAAAGCGCGGAGCTGGGTTTTAAAAATTTCCGTTCTCGTCAGACAGATGCGGATGGCACGGTATCCCATAGCCGGATTGTCTTCCTTATCCAGACCAAAATAGTCAATCTGTTTGTCCGCTCCGATATCCAGTGTTCTGATAATTACCTTTTTGCCCGCCATGGTTTCCGCTACCAGACGATATACCTGAAACTGCTCATCCTCGGTAGGATAGGTGTCCTTCTCCAGATACAGGAATTCACTTCTGAATAATCCGATTCCTTCTGCATCATTCTGCATCACTGCCTGCAAGTCGGAGATACCGCCAATATTGGCATATAATCTGATTTTTCTTCCTCCTGCAGTTACCGTTTCCTTCCCTTTCAGTTCCTGTAAAAGCTGCTTTTTTTCAAGCTCCTTATTTCTCTTTTCCTCATACTCCTTAAGCACGTCCTCTTCCGATTCTACGATCAATTGTCCCTGAAAGCCGTCTACAATTGCCATTTTTCCGTCAATTTCCTCGTCATAGTCAAGACCGATCAACGCCGGCACATTCATGGTTCTTGCCAGAATAGCCGTATGAGAATTCGTGGAGCCGTAACGGGTAACAAAGGACTGCACCTTGCTCTTATCCATTTGTACTGTTTCACTGGGAGACAGATCATCTGCCACAATGATAATGGGCATATCCGTATCTACTTCCTTCTTTTCTTCTTTTAACAGAACAGAAATCAGTCTCTCTGAGATATCCTTCACGTCCGCTGCCCGCTCTTTCATATAATCATCATCCATCATGGCAAACATATTGGCAAAGTTGTCACCCGTAACCGCCACCGCATATTCCGCATTGACCTGCTGAGTACGGATCATATTCTGGATGGACTCCTGATAATCCTGATCCTGAAGCATCATCTGATGAACCTCAAAAATGGTTGCACCTGACTCTCCTACTTCCCGGAGTGCCTTTTCATAGAGTTGACCTAATTGGTTTTTAGTCTCTTCAACAGCATTTGCCATTCTTTCCAGTTCTTTATCCACATCATCAAATTTTTTATTCCGCAATTCTTCATATAGCTGTCCTATTATCAAAGAATTTGCACCCACAAGCACCTTATTGGGGCCTGTCTGTTCCATCCTCCATTTTTCCGAGAGCTCATGAAGCTCTACAATCTCCGGTATATAGTGCACGAGATCAATTTCATATTGAACAATATCATCCATACCCGTGACCATCCACTGTCTGTGACGGAAAATCCAAAGAGGAACTCTGTATTTCATAATGGTATCATAAATCTTTTCCATCGTATTGCAGGAGAGATATTCAGAGCTGATGCACTGTTCACCTTTGAGAATATAGGTTCTTAATTTTTTATAAAAAAACCCTGTCGGCTTGCTGCACTGACAGGGTTTTCCGTAATCTGCATCCGCTATTCTATTTTTTCAGGCTGTCCAGATATTTTTTCGTCTCAGCCACAACCACACCGCTCAGTGCCACGATGGCAATCAGGTTCGGGATGGCCATAAGACCGTTAAAGATATCGGCAATGGTCCAAACCGCAGACACTGTCATGTAGGGCCCGATAAAGATAGCCAGTATGTATACCCATCTGTAGCCCTTCACCAGCTTCTGATTGCCGCCGGATAAGTATTCCAGACATCTCTCACTGTAATAATCCCACCCGAGAATGGTGGTAAACGCAAAAAATACAAGGCAGATCATCAGGATAAATGCACAGAGCTGATCGGGGAAGGGAAGACCTAACTGGAAAGCCTTGGTGGTAACCGCCACGCCTTCAAGCCCCATATCCCATGTGCCGGTAATGACGATGGAAAGTCCTGTCATGGTACAGATCACAAGGGTATCGATAATGGTTCCCATCATGGAAACCAGTCCCTGCTTTGCAGGCTCCTCAACCTGTGCAGCAGCTGCTGCGATAGGAGCGCTTCCGAGTCCCGCCTCATTGGAGAAGATACCTCTTGCAATCCCCTTCTGCATTGCCACGATCATGGCTCCCAGCATACCGCCTGCTGCCGCTTTCAGACCAAAAGCACTCTGGACGATCAGAACGATCGCTGCAGGAATCTTTGTCACATTGCAGATCAGAATGATCAATGCGGTAACCACATACAAAACTGCCATAAAAGGCACGATAATCTCTGCTACTCTTGAAATTCTCTTAAGTCCTCCGATGATGACCAGCGCCACACAGACAGTGAGCAGAATTCCCGCAATGATGACTGCATAGGAATAATCAAGTCCGAACAGGCTGACAGAGTGAGCCCCCTCCGGATCAAAGAAATTTTTCACTGCGCTGGTGATACCGTTTACCTGGGTAAAGGTACCGATGCCGAAAAGGCCTACTCCTACGCCAAAGAAAGCAAATAGTTTGGCTAGCCATTTCCAGTTCTTACCCATACCTTTTTCGATATAGTAAAAAGGTCCGCCGATGATATGTCCGTCCTCCGCTACCACACGATACTTTACGGCGAGAAGACACTCGGAATATTTGGTTGCTGTTCCGAGAAGCGCTGCAAGCCACATCCAGAACAGGGCGCCCGGACCTCCAGCCACAAGGGCAGTTGCCACACCCACAATGTTTCCGGTACCGATAGTTGCGGAGAGTGCGGTGCAAAGTGCACCAAAGCTGGACACTTCTCCATCCTTGCCTGATTTCTCATTGGCAATGATGTGCTTAATCGCCATCGGCAGTTTTGTGATCTGCAGACCTTTTAATCTTATGGTCAAAAAGATGCCTACGGCCAGGATCAGGACGATCAGCGGGATTCCCCATACAAAATCGTCAATGGTGGTTAATACGTTACTGATTGTTTCTAACATTGTTCTTTCCCTCTCATTTAGTTTTTTTCGTTTCTGCCCGAATAAAGAATCAGTAATTGCTCTTTTCCCTATAAACGCAGAAAGAGCTGATATAAAAATATCAGCCCTCCAAAGAGTAGAACTCGCATATCAATGCTCTGTCCTTTTGCCTGAGAGATTGGCAGTTTCCTGCCGTACACCTTCGGCGCCCTGTCTGTCAGGGACTCTCCAGAGTCTGAAAAACCGTGTTTCCCTTTTCCACGATTTTTCAATTAACAGACAGTACTATAGCATATTTGTATTTATTATGCAATACAGCGGATACACATTCTATCTGCTATCACAATCATCACCTATTACACATTTCGGAATCTTGCAAGGAATTCTCTTGTCTCCTCTTCCTTCGGTTCCTCAAAAATCTGTTTCGGTGTTCCCTCTTCCCTGATCCGACCTTCCGCCATAAAAATAATATGACTTGAAATATCCCTGGCAAAAGCCATTTCATGGGTCACAACGATCATGGTAAGACCTTCCCCTGCAAGAGTCGTCATAACCTCAAGCACCTCTCCCACCATCTGGGGATCAAGCGCAGACGTAGGTTCATCGAAAAGCAGGATCTCGGGATCCATGGCAAGCGCTCTCGCGATGGCAACTCTCTGCTTCTGTCCGCCGGAAAGCTGTCTTGGCTTTGCGTTGACATAGGCTGACATCCCAACCTTCTGTAAAAACTGAAGTGCTTTCTCACGGGCCTGTGCCTTGGATTTCTTTGCAACCTTGATCTGCCCTACCATGCAGTTTTCCAGAACCGTCATATTGTTGAACAGATTAAAATTCTGAAAGACCATCCCCACCTTTGCGCGGTAAGCCGGGGCATTGACTTTCGGATCTGTGATATCCTCCCCGTGATAGAGAATGCTTCCGCCCGTAGATGTCTCTAAAAGATTGATGCAGCGCAGCATAGTGGATTTACCGGAGCCGGAAGCGCCGATCACGGAAACCACATCCCCGGTATGTACTTTAAAATCAATATCTTTAAGCACTTCATGATTTCCAAAGTTCTTTTTTAAGTGGGAAACCTCCAGAATTACATTTTCCGTACTCATGACTTTTCCTCCTAACCTCTTGCTTTTTTCTTGCCAAGCTGACTGCCGATATCCATCACGTCCACCAGCTCGTAATTTTCATCCCCGTCCATCCTGTTTTCCCAGAGATGCAAAAGCCTTGAGGTGATCAGCGTCATGGTCAGATAGATCACCATCACAATCGTCGCCGATTCAAAATAAGTGTAAAGGGCACCTGAAACACTCTTATGCACAAAGAAGAGATCAACAATGCTGATCACGGAGAGCACGGAGGTATCCTTGATGTTGATGATCAGATTGTTTCCGATCTGAGGAAGGATATTTCGAAATGCCTGGGGAAGGATCACATTCACCATGGCCTGCACATGGGTCATGCCGATCGCCTTTGCGCCCTCCATCTGTCCGGGATCAACGG
>CAMEIH010000067.1 GCA_945917985.1 uncultured Clostridium sp.
AATAAGCCCTTATAGGGCGTGAGCAAACCACCGGCTAAGCCGGTGGTTCTGATTAGCACAAAAGATCTTGTGAAAAGGAGAAAAGAAATGTTTGACGAGACAAATGAAAATGTAACAGAAAACACAGCAGAAAATACAGACGCCGGACAGGCAGAAAACATTGCACCGGACATGCCGTCAGATGCAGTCGAAAACACAGCTGAAACGCAAAATCCGTATCTTTCGCAGAATGAAACGGATGCGCAGGATACTGTGAACCAGGAAAGTACATCTTCCGAGGCACCTTCTTTTTCACCGATTCCCGAGGAACCTGTAAAGAAATCATCCAATAAAGTAGTGATTGGCGTTGTAATCGGAGCTGTTGTTGCGGCATTGCTGCTTTTGGTGGCCATTCTGGCTTTTACAGGGGTATTTTCCAACAAGAAGGCAACAGTATTAAAGGCACTGGGAGCAACCTTTACGGAAAGCGGAGATTATCTCAAAGAGGTCTATGGTACCGAACAGTATGAGGGTATCTTTGATTCCAAGGAGTATACAATTGATTCAGAATTCGATACAGATTATTACGGACTTGGTATTGATGTTTCCATGATGCAGAAGGAAGAGGCTCGGAGCATGCACATTTCTGCAGATATGATGGGCGTGGAAATGGCTGCCAATATTTATACGGATGACAAAGAGATTGTGATTGAACTGCCGGAAATGATTGATTATCTTCTGACCATAAACAGAGAAACCATGGACAGTGACATCCAGAACCTGGTGGAAATGGGCATGCTTGATCAGGAGACAGTGGATGAACTGGTTGCTTTAAATGAAGGTACGGATGAGGATGCCATCAGTGAGGAAGCGTATGAGAAATTTCAGAAGGAACTGATGGATACGCTGAAAGACTTTTACAATGCATGTGAGATGAAAAAGGGTGATTCCAAGGAATTGACAGTGAATGGAAAAAATGTGAACTGCAAGGGATATGTGCTTGTGATCACCAGTGAGGATACTGCAGATTTTGTGGAGAATTTGAAGGTAGTATATCAGGATAACGAAGAATGTCTGAAATCAATCAGTTCTCTTTATGAGTCATCCAATTTAGACAGCCTGTCCGATCTTGACAGCTTATACGAGAAATTTGATGAGGCTGTGGAAGAACTCAGGGATATGGAAGATGAAACCGCGGAAATAGAATTTTATCTTTATAGTGGAAAGGTAGCACAGATTTATTTTGAAGGTAATGACGATGCATATATAGAGTGGAATATCGAGGGAGGAAACTTCCCTCTGGAAAACACAAGCTTTACTTATGAAGATGAATTCGGAGATCGATTTGTTATAGAGAGAACAGGATCCTGTGAAGATGATAAATATCAGGTAAAATATGAAGCAGTCAATGAATATGATGAGTCTGTTGCATTTGAAATCCAATATAAGAAAAATAAAGGTGATTTCAGTCTGGAAATATTGGAAGACGGAGACAGTTTCATTCTTATAGATGGCAACATTGATAAATCCGATGACAATACGGTCGATATCGATATTGATACACTGGAAATGGATGGAGAATCTGTTCTTTCCGGTAAAATGTCCATTGCCAACATCTGTGATGACATCAAGAGACCGACAGGAGAGGAGAAGGAGATGCTTCTTTTGTCTGAGGATGAATGGACTCAGGTTGCAATGGATATTCTGGAATCATTTTACTAAAATTTGAGTCCCCGGATAAAATATGATACAGTAAAAGGAGCAGCGGATGCTGCTCCTTTCTTTTCATCATGGACAAAATTTGGTGATGTTTACAGGAGGTTAAAGTGGAAGCAGACAGCATTTATAAATCATATGGAAAAAAGAAGGTGCTGAAGGGGATTTCTTTTACAGCGCCCGAAGGAAAATGTACAGGTTTTATCGGAGCAAACGGGTGCGGAAAGTCTACTCTTTTTGCTATTCTTGCCGGCGTGGAGAAAGCAGATGACGGGACCGTATCTCTTCATGGAAAACAGATTGACAGGAGAGCCAGGGAACTGTCTGCAGCAATCGGATACATTCCCCAGGAAAATGCATTGATGGAGGATCTTACAGTGAAGGACAACCTTGCACTGTACAGATCACTCTGTCCCGGAAAAGTGGAGAATGAATATGTGGAAAAGCTTTGCGAAAGATTTTCCGTACAGTCCTTTGAGAAGGAAAAAGTAAGTCGGTTATCCGGAGGAATGAAAAAGAGAGTCAGCATCGTATGCGCTCTTCTGCACAGACCGGAAATATTGATTATGGATGAACCCAGCACGGCTCTCGATCTGATCTTTAAGGAAGAACTTGAGAGCTTTATCAGGGAATTTACCGGTAAAGGCGGCAGTGTTCTGCTAAGCAGTCATGACGAGAAAGAGATCAGACAGTGCGATAAACTATATGCCATAAAGGATGGTGTGGCGAAGGAGATTCAGTATGAGAGCTGGCGGGACTTTTTTTAGGCTGGAGATGAAGAGATATGCGAAGGCAGTTCCCATTGTCTTTCTGGAAAGTATTCTGTTTGGGATTATGATCCTGGTCTTTGGTATTTTTGCATCCAAATATGTGTATGGCGAACAGGCAATCGGGAAGATCAAGGTGGGGATTGTCTCCATGGAGAATGAAAAGCTTTCCGGGATGCTTGTAGTTTTTGTGAGCTCCATGGACAGTATGAAGGAGAGCTGCAGCTTTGAAATGATGGATGAAGCTGCGGCTTATGAAGGACTTAAAAATGGAAGCATTTATGCGGCTGTTATCCTGCCGGAGGGGCTGATCGATGGAATCATGAATGGGCAGAATATACCGGCAAAAGTTGTTTTTGGTACTTCTCACAGCAGGATGGAGACGGATGTATTCCGGGAGCTTGCTGAGGCGGGAGGCCGGCTTCTTGCTACAGCCCAGGCAGGTATCTATGCGGCAGATGAGCTGTGCGTTTTGTCGGAGCACGGGGACTTGGTCGGGGAAACCGAGGATTATCTGAACAGAGCATACCTTCAGTATGCGCTTAACAGAGACAGAGTTTTTGATGCGGTGGAGGTGCAGGCAACGGGAAATTACAGCCTGCTGCAGTACTACTGCAGTGCTCTTCTCCTTGTTTTTTTATCCTTTATCGGGCTGACACTTGCCGGTTTTTCTAATGGCACAAGGACAGCTGTCTGTCGGATCATGGAAGCAAAAGGATTCGCAAGAGGCTGGCAGCTTTTTCTTGATGTATTTGCTTATACTATGGTTTTCACCCTGTCAGGCATGGTTCCGGCTGTTCTCTTTTTGCAGGGAACAGCAAAGAAAACAGGATTTACGATCATGAGCTTTTCGGGAATTGCAGGAACGCTTATGGTTCTTTTTGCCATGGGATTGCTGATCCGGCTTCTTGTTATGATTACGGGAAATCACACTGCGGGTCTTGGAGTTTCTTTTCTGATTCTGCTGATACTCATGATAGGTTCGGGCTTATTTATTCCACAGGTCTTTTTGCCGCCTATAGCGGAGAGAGTGGGGAACTATTTACCGTATCGCTTTTTTCATGAGATGCTTTTAAAGAGTATCTGTTAATGAGAGTTGTCAATAAAGGACTGAGGTGTCGTTATGGAAAAATGGTGGCAGCTGAATAAAATATTGTGGAAGCAGTATCTGGTGCGGAATAAGATATGGCTGGCTGTTCTCTGTGCAGTGGGTATTTTGGCAATATGCTTTGGGACAAAGAGCGGGACAGAAGAATACAGCGGTATTAAAGTCGGTGTTTTGGCAGAGGATGAGAACGGAAAGCTTCTTCTGAAAAATCTGAGAGAGGAAGAGGGTATCTTCCGGTTCCTTGCTTTTGATGAGAGAGAAGAAATGATACGGGAGATAGAGAACGGCACTTTGGAGTGCGGTTTTGTGCTGCCTGAGAAATTTTTTGAAAATATTTCAAAAGGGAAAATGATGAGGCAGATTGAACTTTATTATTCCCCCTCTTCCACTGCTCACAAAATTTCTTACGAGGTGGTATTCAGTTACCTTTTTCAGGAACTGTCAGACCATGTGCTTTTGAGCTATATCGATGATTCTGTGGAAAAAGGTGTTTTTACAGCGGAAGAAGCCGGGCAGGTAAAGGATAAGCTTCTTGTTATGAAAGAAAAATACAGTAACAATGGAAGTACTTTTTCTTTTTTCTACGAGCAGGTGGGAAGTGCCGGGGAAAGAGGGGGAGCTTCTTTCAGTATGGTGAGAGGATGTATTGCTGTGCTTGTTTTCTTTCTGAGTCTTTTAGGACTTTCCGGCTGTCTGGAAGTGAATGAACTGTCAAAGGGGTTAAACAGAAAAAATCGCATCAAAGTTCGGGAATGCAGTCTGAACATTTCTATTTTTGCCAGTGTCCTTTTTGGAGGAATCCTGCTTGCTCTGTGGGGGCAGGGAGAAAGCTTTTTTATAGAATTGAAAGCCCTTTGCGTTTATTTTATTGTGCTTCAGATCTATATACGCTGTCTGAAGCTGTTCATAAAGAAACCGGAGACGATTTATGGACTGATGCCTGTACTTGTACTTGGGAGTCTTTTGCTTTGCCCTGTATTTATCCGAATAGAGACATATCTGCCGGCGACGTCCCTTTTGCAAAAACTGTTTCCGGCATCTTATTATCTTAACTTGTTCTGACATGTCGAAAAAACAGAAGCGGGGTCGCAAATACGCAGAAGAATAAGGTGGAAACTTTGAATAAAAAATGTTATACTAAAAAAGTGTAATTATAGGGAAAATACTTATTTTTATCAGAGGTATTTGTAATGGCTTCTATGAAAAAAAATATGAAGTTAAAGGGAAGACTGAAAAGTTATATGCAGACTTCCATTTATCTCGGGTTATTGCTGGTCGCCGTAAACTTGCTGATATACATACTGGATGTACCGTCAGGTTTGGTATTGACATGCTTTACACTGTTTTATTTTGCGGTTACGGCATTTCTTCAGCTCTACAATAAACCCATTATTATGAATGAGATGGTAAGCTTTGCCACTCAGTACGGTCAGATTCAAAAAGTACTTCTCCGCGAACTGGAACTGCCCTATGCCATGCTTGATGAAGAGGGACATGTGATCTGGACCAATGAAAGGTTTGAAGAGATTGTCCACAAGGACAAGGGATATCGAAAATCAATCACTTCCCTGTTCCCTTCCATTACCAGAGAAAAACTGCCTTTTGAAGAGGATGAAGTATCCTTTGATCTCATCTATGAAGACAGGAACTATGAAGTCAGGATGAGAAAAATTTCCATGAAGGAGATGGCACAGAACAGTGACATTATTGAGGGAGATGGATATGACGGCTGTCTTTTTGCCTTTTATCTCTTTGATGAGACAGCACTGAGGATTGCCCTTCAGGAAGTGGATGACCAGAGTCTTTCCGTGGGAATGATTTATCTTGATAACTACGATGAGGCGCTTGACAGTGTAGAGGAAGTGCGCCGTTCCCTTTTGACAGCATTGATTGACAGAAAGGTGAACAAGTATATTGCCGCTCTCGACGGTATCTGCAAAAAAATCGAGAAGGACAAGTATATGGTAATCCTTCGCAAAAAGTCGGTAGCGCTGCTTCGGGAGAATAAATTCGATCTTCTTGATGATGTCAAGACGGTCAATATCGGAAATGAGATGGCAGTTACCATCAGTATCGGAATTGGTCTTGACGGTCTTTCCTATGCACAGAATTATGAATTTGCCCGCAATGCCATTGATCTTGCTCTTGGCAGAGGCGGTGATCAGGCAGTGATCAAAACGCCTGACAATACCATCTATTTCGGTGGAAAGAGCCAGCAGGTGGAAAAGAATACCAGAGTGAAAGCAAGAGTGAAGGCGCAGGCCCTGAGAGAGATCATCTCCAGCAAGGATCAGGTACTCATCATGGGACACAGACTGGCAGATGCAGACAGCTTTGGCGCTGCAGTAGGTATCTATAGAATTGCCAGAATTCTTGATAAAAAGGCACATATTGTATTAAACGATGTGAGTACTTCCATTAAACCTATGGTGGATCTTTTCATGGACCATGAAGATGATGAGGAAAATATGATCATCGGAAGCCAGCAGTCTCTCGAATATGCGGGAAGCGGTACGGTTCTGGTGGTAGTGGATGTAAATAAGCCAAGTATTACGGAATGCCCCGAGCTTCTCAGAATGTGTAAGTCCATTGTGGTTCTGGATCACCACAGACAGGGAACGGAAATTATAGAAAATGCTACGTTATCCTACGTGGAGGCATATGCCTCTTCCACTTGCGAGATGGTTTCGGAGATATTGCAGTATATCGGAGAAAGCATTCGTATTTCCCCCGAAGAAGCAGATTGTATGTATTCCGGAATTATGATAGACACCAATAATTTTATGAGTAAAACCGGTGTCAGAACCTTTGAGGCGGCAGCGTTCCTGCGGAGGAACGGAGCTGATGTCACAAGAGTCAGAAAACTTTTCAGGGAAGATGCGATTGAGTACAAGGCAAAGGCAGATGCAGTGAGCCAGGCGGAAATTTACAGAAACGCCTTTGCAATTTCTACTTGTAGCAGTGAAGACATTCAGAGCCCGACCATTGTGGGTGCTCAGGCAGCAAATGAACTGTTAAATATCAGAGGTGTAAAGGCAAGCTTTATTTTGACGGAATATCAGAATCAGATTTTTGTGAGTGCCCGTTCCATTGATGAGATCAATGTTCAGATCATCATGGAAAGAATGGGTGGTGGCGGCCACTTGAATACGGCAGGCTGCCAGCTTTCCGGTATTTCCATTTCGGAGGGAATCGGCATATTAAAGACTACGCTTGATAAAATGATAGAAGAAGGAGATCTTACCATAGAGTGAGAAGGACGGAGGTAGACAAATGAAGGTTATTTTACTGGAAGATGTAAAAAGTTTGGGCAAGAAGGGCCAGGTAGTTAATATAAATGACGGGTATGCGAGAAACTATGTGTTGCCCAAGAAGCTTGGAATTGAAGCAAACAACAAAAATTTAAATGATCTGAAGCTTAAAAATGCCAATGATGAGAAGATTGCCCGGGAACAGCTTGAGGCGGCAAAGGTGTTTGCAGCGGAAATGGAAAAGGATGAGGTCGTGGTATCCATTAAAGCCGGTGAGGGCGGCAGAACTTTCGGCTCTGTTTCCAGCAAGGAGATTGCAACGGCTTATAAGGAACAGTGTGGTAAGGAAATCGATAAGAAAAAGATTCAGCTTACGGAGGCCATCAAGAATTTCGGAGTATACGAAGTGAGTGTTAAAGTCCACCCGAAGGTAACCGGAAAACTGAAGGTTAAGGTGACAGAGTTAAAGTAAAGAGGATGTAGTTTATGGCAGCAGAGGAAGCGCTTTTAAAGCGTGTATTACCACATAGCACGGAAGCGGAACAATCGGTAATCGGTTCTATGATCATCGACCGGGAGGCGATTACTATAGCTTCTGAAATTATATCTGGTGAGGACTTTTACGGTAAGCAGTATGGAGTTATCTTTGATACCATGGTAGAACTCAATGATGAGGGGAAGCCGGTGGATCTGGTTACCTTGCAGGATCGTTTGAGAGAGAAGGATGTACCGCCTGAAATCAGCAGTCTGGAGTTTGTCAAGAGTATGATTGACTGGGTACCCACTTCTGCAAATGTCAAATATTATGCAACGATCGTAGCAGAGAAATCTACTTTGCGTAAATTGATTCGCTTAAACGAAGAGATAGAAAATACCTGTTATACCGGCAAGGAAAATCTGGAAGTCATTCTGGAGGATACCGAGAAGAAAGTTTTTGAGCTGGTTCAGAAGAGAAATACGGGAGACTATGTTCCTATCAGGCAGGTTGTTATGAATGCCATGGATAAAATCGAGAAGGCTTCCAAAAATAAGGGAAATGTAACAGGTGTTGCAACGGGCTTTATCGATCTTGATTACAGAACTGCCGGTATGCAGCCTTCTGACCTGATTCTGGTGGCTGCAAGACCTTCCATGGGTAAAACGGCTTTTGTCCTTAATATCGCCCAGCATGTGGCTTTTAAGCTAAATCAGACGGTGGCCATATTCAGTCTGGAAATGTCAAAGGAGCAGCTTGTAAACCGTCTGTTTTCTCTGGAGTCCAGAGTGGATTCCCAGCATCTGCGTACGGGTAATCTCTCCGATGCAGAATGGGAGAAGCTGATCGAAAGTGCAGGCGTGATCGGCAAGTCCAATCTGATCATTGATGATACGCCGGGTATCAGCATTTCGGAACTTCGTTCCAAGTGCAGAAAATATAAGCTGGATCATGATCTAAAGATGATCATTATCGACTATTTACAGCTGATGAGCGGAAGCGGCAGAGGCAGCGATTCCAGACAGCAGGAGATTTCGGATATTTCCAGATCTTTGAAGGCGCTTGCCAGGGAGCTTAATGTGCCGGTAATCGCACTTTCCCAGCTCAGCCGTGCCGTAGAGCAGCGTCCTGATCACAGACCTATGTTGTCGGATCTTCGTGAGTCGGGAGCCATCGAGCAGGATGCCGATGTGGTAATGTTTATTTACAGAGATGATTATTATAATAAGGACACGGATAGAAAAGGCATTGCAGAGATTATCATTGCCAAGCAGAGAAACGGTCCCATCGGAACGGTAGAACTGGTATGGTTACCGGATTATACCAAATTTGCAAATCTTGAAAAATAAATATCTAAACAATACAAAAGAGGACAGGCCGTAAGGCAGTGTCCTTTTTTGTTTAGTATCACGACTCGTAAAGGGCGCAGTTGTTGATCTTATCAAAAGGAGGAATTTTATATGAAACAGGCAGAAAAAATTTATTTGATTTCAGATGCTGCCAAGCAGGTACAGGTGGAATCCCATGTGCTGAGATACTGGGAAGAGGAACTTAAGCTTCCGATTAAGCGCAATGAGATGGGACACCGCTATTACACACAGGAGGATATTGCCAGATTTCAGGAGATAAAGGATTTAAAGGAGCAGGGATTACAGCTGAAGGCTATCAGAAATATGCTCCAAAGAGGAAAATTGGGAGTCTTTGATCTTGAAGAAAGAAAAGGCGATATGGCAGAAAAAAACTTAAAAGAAGAGGGAATGAAACGCCATGTAGTCATGGTAAACAAGGGAGAATTTGTGCCCGTGACAGAGGAGAGCAGAGAGGCCAAGAGCCTTCGCTTGCAGCAACTTTTACAGAATATGATTATGGAAGCAGTACGCAGCAATAACAGAGAGGTCTGTGAAGAAATAAAGGAAACGATGCTGAAAGAACTGGATTATCAGTTTCGTATTCAGGAAGAACGTGAGGATGAGCGTGATGCTGTCAGAATAAATTTGCAGGAAGAACATTACAGACAGATTGATGAATTGATTCGCTCAAGGAACAAGGGAAGAAGAAAGAAAAGTGCGGAGATCGTTACTGACAATGGGAAATATAGAGAAAATGAAGGACAATCCGAAAAAGAATTTCTGAAAGGCAATGACAGCGAACAGATGAAGGAAAATGAGAAAAGAGGATTTTTTAAAAGAAAAAAGCGTTCAATCGTATGATTGAACGCTCAAATTCTCTGGAAATCTATTCTGTAGCTTCCTGCAATGTCTCTTATTCTTCAGAAATAGCTCCTACAGGGCATCCGCCTGCACAGGAACCGCAGCTGATGCAAACAGATCCATCGATCTCAAATTTGCCATCTCCTTCAGAAATTGCGCCAACAGGACACTGTCCAGCACAAGAACCGCAAGAAATACATGCGTCACCAATTACATATGCCATAACTTAATCCTCCTTAAAATCTATACTTGTATTGATATTTTATTATCAATCTCTTCCATATATTTTAATATAAATATACACCGAATACAAGTAGAATATCTAAAAATTCCTAATTTTACTAGTGAGGGTCTTCTTCTGAACGACGTTTACGAATACCGTTCAAAATAACCTCTTTCTTTTCAACCACTTTACTCTTGTCCATAGGAGGTACCCCTTTCAATTTGTAAGGAATACCGAGCTTTTCGTATTTGGTTTCCCCCATGGTGTGATAGGGAAGTACATCCAGCGCTTTTAAATTGGAGAACTGGCCGATGAAATAGCCAAGCTTGAACAGATATTCATCAATATCTGTAATTCCGGGAACTACCACATGTCTGATCCACATATCCACATGTTTCTGATCCAGATATTCCGCAAAGGCAAGAATGCCGTCATTAGGCTGACCGGTCAATTCTTTATGCTTCTCGGGATCGATGTGTTTGATATCCAACATGACTAAATCAGTGAGAGCCATCAGTTTGTCCAGTTTTTTGATAAATTCCGTGTTGCCGGGTTTAAAAGCAATACCGGATGAATCGATACAGGTGTGAACGTTATCCTTCTTAGCGAGAGTAAAAAGGTCGATCAGAAAATCTACCTGCATCAACGGCTCGCCGCCGGTGACGGTGATACCGCCATTTTTGTAAAATTCTTTATTTCTCAGAAATTGTTCATAGATCTCTTCGGGTTCCATCAGGGTTCCGCCTGTCATGGGCCAGGTATCCGGATTATGGCAATAAGCACATCGCATGGGACATCCCTGAACAAAGACTACAAATCTTGTTCCCGGTCCGTCAACAGTTCCGAAACTTTCTAATGAATGAATTCTACCTTTCATAATATAATCTCCCTTCGGTTTTAATAAAAACCCTCCGGACGGATAACCGCTCGGAGGGTTATGTATTACCTGCTTACCAGAATACTATGATTAGATAGATTCATGGAATGTACGGGAAATAACATCAGCCTGCTGCTCGGGAGTTAATTTGATGAAATTAACTGCATATCCGGAAACGCGGATGGTGAGCTGAGGATAATTCTCGGGATGCTTCTGAGCATCTAATAATGTGTCTCTGTTTAAAACGTTAACATTAAGATGATGACCGCCCTTAGTTGCGTAACCATCTAATAATGATACTAAGTTATCTACCTGTGCGGAGCTTGCTGCTGCCATGGTTCATTACCTCCTAATTTATTAATGAAAGTCATCCAATCCATCTTCAAGGGTAGGTACGCTGCATGCCAGAGGAGTTCTGGAACAATCCGTGCATCCCATGGTCTGAACGCTTTTTGACTGCTTTTCTTCGGCATCAGTGTCCACATTTACATGTCCGACTCCCATTGCCATGCCGGAATCCAGCATTTTTACAAGATCATCAATCATATTTTTCTCGTCCATTACGTTGCCTCCCTGAAAATGAATTTAGTTAAATTACTTATTTGTTTAAATCGATATCAATATCACCGGCGAAAACTTTGTCTTCTTTACCAAGAGCTCCGGGGATGATGGTGAAGGTATTGGAGATACCATCCTGTGCATCATTGAAAGGAAGCTTGGATACAGAAGATAAGGATGCTACTGCACCGTGAGTATCACGTCCGTGCATCGGGTTAGCACCGGGAGCGAAAGGCTGTCCTTTCTTACGTCCGTCAGGTGTGTTACCTGTTGCCTTACCATATGTTACGTTAGAAGTAATGGTAAGAATGGATGTTGTAGGAACACCATTTCTGTAGGTGTGATGTCTTCTGATTGCTGTCATAAACTTGTGTACAACTTCCTGAGCGATGGAGTCAACACGGTCATCATCGTTACCGTATTTAGGGAATTCGCCTGTTGTCTTGAAGTCAACGATGATTCCGTCTTCATCTCTGATAGGCTCTACCTTAGCATACTTGATAGCGGATAAAGAGTCAGCTACGATGGAAAGACCTGCAACACCTGTTGCGAAGTATCTCTTAACATCTCTGTCATGAAGTGCCATCTCAGCTCTTTCATAGCAGTACTTATCATGCATATAGTGGATGATGTTCAGAGTATTTACATATACATCTGCCTGCCACTCAAGCATATCTGTGAATTTCTCCATTACATCATCATAATCAAGAACATCACCGGTAACAGGACGATACTTAGGACCAACCTGCTTCTTGGTAACTTCATCGATACCACCGTTTAAAGCATAGAGCAGACACTTAGCAACGTTTGCTCTTGCGCCGAAGAACTGCATTTCCTTACCGATAACCATGGAGGATACACAACATGCGATACCGTAGTCATCACCGTGGGTAACTCTCATAAGATCATCGTTCTCATACTGGATGGAAGAAGTCTGGATAGACATCTTTGCACAGTATCTCTTCCAGTTCTCAGGAAGTCTTGTAGACCAGAGAACTGTTAAGTTGGGTTCAGGGCTGGGTCCTAAGTTGGTTAATGTGTGTAAGTAACGGAAGCTCATCTTTGTTACCATGTGACGGCCGTCAACACCAACACCACCTAAGGATTCTGTTACCCATACAGGGTCACCTGCGAAGATCTGGTTGTATTCAGGTGTACGAGCGAATTTAACGCAACGTAACTTCATGATGAAGTGATCAACGAATTCCTGAATCTGCTCTTCTGTAAAGGTTCCGTTCTTTAAGTCTCTCTGTGCATAGCAGTCAAGGAAAGTAGAAGTACGTCCAAGGCTCATTGCTGCACCGTTCTGCTCCTTAACGGAACATAAGTATCCGAAGTATGTCCACTG
Organism: uncultured Clostridium sp.; assembly: GCA_945917985.1. Classification (GTDB taxonomy): domain Bacteria; phylum Bacillota; class Clostridia; order Lachnospirales; family Lachnospiraceae; genus Suilimivivens. The sequence continues at coordinate 12,513 of CAMEIH010000067.1, forward strand.
AATAGCTTCCTGAACGTTAGCAGCGGGCTTGGAAATGTCACAGCCATAAGATGCAGCCATTTCCTTCATCATCTTAAGAGCAACCATCTGCTCGGAAAGCTCCTCACGAAGACGGATAACGTCATCTGTCATAACACGTCCTGTGGAATCCTTCTGTGCCTGCTTGTCTTCAATCAGTCTGTCGATACCATACAGAGCAACACGTCTGTAGTCACCGATGATACGTCCACGTCCGTAAGCATCAGGAAGACCTGTGATGATATGTGCGGAACGGCATGCTCTCATTTCCTGATTGTAAGCATCGAAACATCCGGCATTGTGAGTTTTTCTGTGTGTTGAGAAGAACTCGCTGATTTCGGGATCTACTTCGTAGCCGTTGTCAGCGCAAGCCTTTTCTGCCATTCTGATACCGCCGTAAGGCTGGAGAGAACGCTTAAAGGGCTTATCTGTCTGGAAACCAACGATTGTTTCCTTGCTCTTGTCAAGATAGCCGGGGCCATGTGATGTAATGGTAGATACTACCTTGGTATCCATGTCAAGAACGCCGCCTGCTTCACGTTCCTTTTTCTGTAAGTCAAGCACCATCTGCCATAAGTCTTTGGTGTTCTGTGTAGGTCCTGCTAAGAAGGAATCGTCTCCGTCATAAGGAGTATAGTTTCTCTGGATGAAATCACGTACGTTGATTTCCTTGTCCCACTTGCCGCCTACAAAATCATTCCATTCTGGTCTCATTTTGTGTAAGCCTCCTATTTATTAAATAATATTTATTTTTCAATAGAAGGCTTTTGCCTTCTATTGTATGAGCATAAAAATTATGCTTTTTTTGTATCTTCATTATAGGTTACAAGAGGAGTAACAGTCAAGCAAGGAAATGTACTTTTTTACAAACAAAACGGGATTTTTACAAAAAATTTAGAAATATTCACTAAAATGTTTTTCAGAATCACTACTCTTGTCAGAAATGGGGTAAAGTATTATACTGTAACTGTTTGAAAGCAATTTTTGAAGGAGGTACGCGAAATGGCACAGATAACCAAAGAAATGACAATCGGTGAGATCTTAAGAACAAATCCTAATGTTGCACCCATTCTTATGGAAGCAGGAATGCACTGTCTCGGATGTCCTTCCGCACAGGCAGAAAGCCTGGAAGAAGCAGCTATGGTTCATGGCATGGATATCAATGATTTAATGACTAAGATTGCAGCTCTGTAAAGAGTTATCATATCGATGGAAAAAGCCTCCGGAGCGTCATCCCCTAATGGAGATGTGCTTTTGGAGGCTTTCTCTTTTATTTCTATGTATGCCTTGAGGCATAGGTGTGTAATCTGCTGATACTTATTCGGAAACGTTCTTGCCGGATGAGAGTTTCTTAATCACAAACAGGGTTCCCAGCATCAGGACAATACCGATGGGAAGAGAGATCAGAGCACTCTGTGCAAAACCGGCAATAATATAGGTGATAAAGGAAATCACTGCAGCGACGATGGCATAGGGAAGCTGCGTGTTTACATGATTGATATGTTTGCACTGGGCTCCGGCACTTGCCATGATTGTGGTATCCGAAATGGGAGAGCAGTGATCACCGCAAACAGCGCCGGCCATACAGGCAGAGATGGAAATGATCATCAGCTCATGATTGGAATTTGCAAACACGGCAACGACAATGGGAATCAGGATACCGAAGGTTCCCCAGGAGGTTCCGGTTGCAAAAGCCAGGAAACAGCCAACCAGGAAAATGATGGCAGGCAGGAAATTCATGAAGGAGCCTGCGGTCTGCTCTACAGCGGCAGCCACAAATTCTTTGGCGCCAAGGCTGTCTGTCATGGCCTTTAAGGTCCACGCAAAGGTGAGGATCAAAATCGCGGGAACCATTGCTTTAAAGCCGGAAGGCAGACATTCCATACATTCCGAAAAGCTTAAAACTCTGCGGATCAGATAGATAATGATCGTGATCAGCATAGCGCAGATACTGCCCAGAGCAAGCCCCACAGAGGCATCGGAGTTAGAAAAGGCTGTAATAAAGTCTGCACCTTCAAAGAAGCCTCCTGTGTAAATCATACCGATGACACAGCAGATAATCAGTGTGATGATGGGAATGAGCAGATCGATGACTTTTCCTTTGGAGGAAACAGGCTCCTCACTCTGTACGGCTCCGGATTCATCCGAGAAAAGATCACCCTTTGCCGCGTTCTCTTCATATTTTTTCATGGGACCGAAATCCACATTCATGAGAACAAGTCCAATCATCATAACGATGGTGAGCAGGGCGTAAAAATTATAGGGTATGGCACTGATAAAGATGGAAAAACCATCCTCCCCCTCTACGAAGCCGGATACGGCAGCCGCCCAGGAAGAAATGGGGGCAATGATACAGATAGGAGCTGCAGTAGCATCAATCAGATAAGCAAGCTTGGTGCGTGATACCTTATGTTCATCGGTGACGGGACGCATAACACTTCCCACGGTAAGGCAGTTAAAATAATCATCGATGAAGATCAGAACGCCAAGCGCTATGGTTGCAAGCTGTGCGCCGGCTCTGGTTTTGATTTTTTTTCTGGCAAACTGACCGAAAGCAGCGCTTCCGCCCGCCCGGTTCATCAAACTTACCATGGCACCTAAGATAACCAGGAAAATCAGAATTCCCACATTGTAGGAATCGGAAAGGACAGCCACAAAACCGTCGTTAAAAATATGTGTCAGTGTCCCTTCAAAGGAAAATCCGGAATAGAAAAGTCCTCCTACTACGATTCCGATAAATAAAGAGCTGTAAACCTCTTTGGTGATGAGAGCCAGCAAAATGGCTACGATGGGCGGAACAAGCGCCCAAAAAGTTGCATACATGGTCATGATACTATTCCCTTCTATTTTAAATTATGATTTATTTTCCTATTTTATCATTTAATTCTCCAAAAACCAAGATATTCCATAAGAAAATACACAAAAAAACGCACATTTCCCGGAAAGGAAATGTGCGCCGTTTCTGATCCAAAATAAATGCCAGTATCATTTAGACAGAGGATAAAGACTGCAGAGCATTGTCTTTAATGATGGGCTCAAAATGCTCTTCAAAATAAGCTTCTGAAGCCGTGGCGGATTTCACCATGCTGCCCGTCTTTAGGATTTAGCACCATATTTCTTTGAGAGTAAATTATATATCTATTT
>CAMEIH010000068.1 GCA_945917985.1 uncultured Clostridium sp.
CCCGCCGGTACCCAGCAAACAAATATCAAGCATAATACCTCCGCTACAGCAGTTCCTTTGCCTCCTCTTCTTCCACCGGAATGGCAAATCCTGCTGTCATTTTATCATAACACTCTTCGCAAAGGTCAAAAAGATATTTCATGCCATCTTTATTACTGAAATAGCCAAACTGACTATTACCGCAAAAACATCCTTCCTTCACGATTCCGTCTTCCACTTTCAGTTTCTTTTTACATTGATTACAAATAACAGAAACAAGCTCTTTTCTGTTATTATCTGCATAGATCCGCATGGTTTATCCTCCTTAGTCCCTATTTTATTATACCTGATTTTAAAATAAGAAACAGTGGTAAATCCTCCATGCTCTTCCTATCTTTTCCACATGATCAGAGCATCCTCTTTGGGTTTCTCATAAAAACCGGGACGCACCCCTTCTTTGTGAAAGCCAAGGCTTTCATAGAGGGAAATGGCAGGAGCATTGCTTACTCTTACTTCCAGTGTGAGGTCTCCGATTCCAAAGGAAGGAGCTTCCTTTAACATATATTCCATGAGTTTTCTTCCAATTCCCCTTCGTCTGAATTTTTCCGCCACTGCCACGTTTGAAATCTCACCTTCACCTGCCATATTTCTGACACCGCAGTATCCGGCAATTTCACCGTCTTCCTCAGCCACAAAGTAGTGAGCATAATCCGCTTCTATCATTGTAAGAAAATCATTCGGTTTCCACGGCATGGCGAAAACAGCCTCCTCTATCTTGCTCACAGCTTCCACATCCGCCACTGCCAATTCTCTGATGATCATGATTTTTCCTGCTTTTCGCGCTCAGCCTGAGACAGTCTCAGATATTCCGGAGCATGATCCGCTGCGCTGACAACCTTTCCTTCTTTATAATAATCGGAAGCCACAAGGCCGAAGGCTGCTGCTCTTTGCCGGTTCATATGAGCCGGTGCAAAACCGTATGGCACCTTCATCAGATCTGCCATTTTCTTTTCATAGACGGGCACTCCGTCACCGAGAAAAATCACTTCTCTTCCAAAACTGTTACATTTCTCCGCAATTTCTTCTATGGAAACGGCACATTGGGGCAAAAGGCTGACCAGCTTGTAGCTGACGGGCATTTCCTCTTTCCGAAGGAACTCATAAATGCCGGTATAGACCTGATTTCTCCTCGCATCCATAATGGGACAAATGAGCTTATCCGTTCCATAGAGATTACAGGCAAGTCCATCCAGCGTAGGGATCTCAATAATAGGCTTTTTCATGGCAAGCCCAAGACCCTTTGCCGTTGCAGAACCGATCCGAAGACCTGTAAAAGAACCGGGACCTTTGGCAAGTGCAATGGCATCTACCGAATCAAGATCAAGCTCCACCATTTTTTTCAGTTCATCCAGCATGGGAAGCAAGGTCTGGGAATGAGTCTTTTTGTACTGAATATTATATTCGCCGATCAGGGTCTGATCTTCCAAAACGGCAACCGAAGCCACTAACCCTGAGCTGTCCAAAGCAATTATCTTCATGGCATAAACCTTTCCGATGATAGTTCTATGATAGTTCTATATCTTCAATAAGGATCTTACGATAATCAAAGCCTTTGTCAAGGTCTTTCAATATGGTGATCCGCCTGTATTTTTCGGGGAGGATTTCTTCTATCAGATCTGCCCACTCGATTAAGGATACACCGTCTCCGTAAAAGCAGTCTTCATATCCGATCTCATCCATCTCAGAGATATCCCCGATCCGATACACATCAAAATGATAAAAAGGAAGTCTTCCCTCCTCATAAATCTGCAATATAGTAAATGTGGGACTGTTTACCGGCTCCGTAATGCCAAGGCCTTCCGCCAGTCCCTGTGTAAACACGGTCTTGCCCACTCCGAGATCACCGATCAGTGTATAGACATCCCCCGGCTTTGCCTCTTTTCCTATTTGTCTGCCGAGGGCATAAGTATCCTCCGGCTTAAAGCTTTCTATTTCTTTCATGTCTGCAACCTGTTTCTTTATCCTAGCATCTTATCTTTACTTTTTTGGGCGGCATATGAATAGAGATCATTTCTATGACAGCAGACGACTTTTCGCCAAGCTCCCGCTTGGGAAAAATAGATGCATTTACCGCCGATGTATACACCACGATGCTTCTCGTGGTGGAAACCGCCTTCTTCATATCCTCCCACTTCTGGCTTTCCGTATTTTCTCCCTGAGATACCTCGATTCCTTCCTCCGTCATCTTGAAATGCAAAGGCTTTTTGAAAGAAGGATTACTCAGAAACTGCTGCTTTGATTTCAGGAAAAGGGTAACCGGCAGATACAAAAGCACGATGATGCCTGCAATCAGACAAAGGATACCACCACCTGATGCCCCGGCAACCACCATAAGTGCTCCCGCCACAGACCCGATCAGTCCCGAAGCGCTTGTATAGGTATGATGAAGCATATAATCATATAAATCGGCTGATGTCATTTGCACATCAAATTCTACTTCCATATTCACTCCGCATGTTTTTGATTGAATTTCGAAGAGCACCTGCAAATGTAGGTGCTCTTTTGCTTTTCTTTATTATACTAAAAAACTGATAAAGTGCAACACTTATTCGTGCCGCAGTGCTTCGATAGGGCTTAGTTTTGCCGCTTTCCTTGCAGGATAAATACCGAAGAAAATACCGACGCCGCAGGAGAAAACAGAGGCAAAGATAACCGTACTAACTTTTACCTGCGGAGTGATATTCGCCACAGCACACACTCCAAATGCTCCCATTACTCCGAGAATGATCCCTATGATACCTCCAAGCAGCGTGATAATGCCCGCTTCTGCCAGGAACTGTAGCAAAATTGACTTTGTTCTTGCACCCAGTGATTTCCGGATACCGATCTCCCTGGTTCGTTCCGTCACAGACACCAGCATGATGTTCATAACACCAATTCCCCCTACCAGAAGAGAAATGGCAGCCACAAAGGAAATAAATATGGTGATGAAACCGAGAATGGTGTCGAACTGCGAAGAAAAGTCTGTAAAGCTTTCCATCATGATCTGATTCTCACCGCGCACATTATGTCTGCTTTCCAAAAGCGTCATAACCTTGGAAGCCACCTCTGTAGAATACTCAGAGGATTCCGAGATTACATAAAACTGGTCAAAATCGTCGATATAATATCCGAATTTATTTGCCATAAAAGTAAGTGGGACTTCTGCTGAAATAGTGACTGTACCAGAACCCATTGCCATATTGATCAGAGACGATGCGTTGTCCTTTCTGATTCCCACAATGCGCATTTCCTGGGTTACGCCCCAAAAGGTGGCATCAAAGGTCATACCCACAACATCCGTCGTACCAAACAGGGCTACTGCACTGGCCTCCGTGATCACGCAGGCATTGTTGCCGCTGTCATAATCGTTCTGTGTAAAATATTTTCCCTTAATAATGGGGTCTGCGGAGGCATACTGGAGTCCCACGGTTCCTCCGCTCATGCTGATATCAAAATCCCCTTTGGGTCCTTCTGCTGTTCCCCATGTTCCAAAAGATGGGGTTACTCCCTTTACATGATCTACCTGTTCCATGATCGCATCAAAATCAGACTGATCGAAGGTTACCGTAGTATCCTTTCTGGTACTGTCCACATAAAAGGCGAGCTGACCGCCTCCTAAACCTTCCAGTTCTGAATTGACCTGTCCCCTGACACCGTTACCTATGGAGATAACCATAATGACAGAGGAAATACCAATAATGATACCGAGCATGGTCAAAACGGAACGTCCCTTATTGCTTTTAATATTCATCAAAGCAATCTTAATATATTCCCAAATCTGTGCCATAGCAATGCTCCTTAGTTTGCGGGAACAGCAACTGCTGCCATACCCTCAGTAAGTCCTGTCGTCACTTCTGTTACCATCTGATCTCCTTCCGATATTCCTTCCACGATCTGAATCATGGTATCGGAAGAGATTCCCGTCACAACCGGCTTTCTGACAAGCACATTGTTTTCCACTACATAAATGAATTCTCCGTCCATATCCACATTGACCGCGCTGACCGGTACAACGATAACATCACTTTCCTGTGCCGTGCTGATCACTACCTTGGCTTCCACTCCAAGATAGACATCACTGTCGGGATTTAAAATTTTGATCTCTGTGCCTACCACAGCCGCACCGCTGGAATTCTTCTCTGCCATCTTATTGATCTTGGATACTTCACCTTCATATTCTTTACCGCCGATCGTTACGGTTGCTTTCTGCCCTACCGCAATCTTGTCAAGATCATATTTGGTGACGGAAATCTTTACCGATACATCTTCTGTACTCTCCAGCTTCAGAAGCTGCGCACCCTGTGCCACTGTGGAGCCCTCCACTGCACTGATCTCTGTGACTACCCCGTCAAATTCCGCTGTAATACCGGAAGATGCATTCTCAAGATTTTCCAGTTTATCCTGAGCCTCAATTTCCTTTGTCTGATTGGTGGCTTCCAGCTCTTCCTTTGCTCCCACTGTCATCTTTCCGGCCTCGGCAGAGTTCTTCTGTGATTTCATTTCAGAACGATACTCCTTATAATCAGCAAGCATATCGTTATAAACTTCAAGTTCATCCTCCCATCCTTTAATTTCCGCATTATTGTTCTGTTCATAATTGTTCAGCTGTATCTGTTTCTGAAGATTCAGGTATTCTTCAGAATCCGGTTTATCCTGCCAGTCAAGGAGTGATATCTGGAGCAGTGTACCGAAATGGGCAAGATCGCTCTTCTTAGCTGCGATCTTATTTTCCAATCCTTTTATGTATGCCTCTGTATCTGCGATCTGCTGGTCCAGAACCTCCAGGTTCACATTGGCTTCCTTTAAGTCCCCCAGCTTTTCATTGTTGCTCTGTATGGAGTTCTGATAACTGCCCTCTCCCGACTGAAGGGCAAGCTGGGCAAGCTGCGTTTCCTTATTCAGGGAATCTGCATCATATGCAATCAGCACATCTCCTGCCTTTACGGCATCCCCTGCACTCACATTCACTTTTCCGATCTGCACATTGACATCGGAAAAATATGTTTTTGAATTGTCTGTGGTTACTGTACCACTGGTATTGATAGTCTGCTCGATTTCTCCTTTTGAAGCAGAAGTGGTCATCACCGGGATTGGCTGATTTGCCGCTACTATATTTGATATTACGATGTAAAGAATAAAGAGAACCACAAGAACAAGAATAATAATCCTTCTTCTCTTTTTCCTCTTTGCCTTATCCACAGGCTTTTTCTCCTTCTTTACCTTTTCTTTTTTCTCTTTTTTTACCTTTTTTTTATCATTCTCTTTTTCCTGCAAAGCTGCTTCCTTCTCTTCCTGAAGCACTTCTGTCTTATTCTCTTCCATTATGATTCTCCTTTTTCTATCTGTGACGCAAGTTGCTCTCACTCTGATTTCTTTATTCATCGGCAGCATCATTTACGATATCTGCCACGATCTTTCCGTCCATGATTCTGATGATTCTTTTGGCCCTGGCTGCAATCTCATTATCATGTGTGATCAGAATAACGGTTCTTTTTTCCTTGTGAAGCCCTTTCAGAATTTCCATGATTTCCTGTGTAGAGCCGGAATCCAGGTTTCCTGTAGGTTCATCTGCCAGAATCACCGGGGGTGCCTGGGCAATGGCTCTTGCGATTGCCACTCTCTGCTGTTGCCCTCCGGACATTTCCGAGGGCTTGTGATCCATTCTGTTGCGAAGCCCCACCTTTTCCAATGCAATCTCAGAGAGGCGGAGACGCTCTTTTTTGCCCACTCCTCTGTATATCAACGGCAATTCCACATTTTCCAGAGCGGTAAGTCCCGGTATCAGGTTAAATCCCTGAAAAATAAATCCGATTTCCTTATTTCTGATATCGGAAAGCTCATCATCCGACAAATGTGAAACATCCTGCCCATTCAATATGTACGTTCCCGATGTTGGTACATCCAGACATCCGAGCATATTCATCAGTGTGGATTTACCTGAACCTGACTGTCCGATGATCGCCACAAATTCATTTCGATTAATTGTCAGATTAACATGATCCAACGCTCTGACCTCATTTTCACCCGGGTTATAAATTTTACACATATCCCGGATTTCAATCAGCTCTTCCATTTTATCCTCCTTAAACACATATCATTCTCATCTGTACTATTGTATTATATAACTAATACAATATTTGTCAATACACTTTTTCCAGTTCAGCCATGCAAATGCACATTTTTGTGTTTGCGCATTTACATGAGACAAGCGCCATGCGATGAGCAAAGTTAGCTGCAAGGCAGCGGGAAAGCACCGCAGGTGCGACTTTGCGAATGGCGCTGCTGAACTGTTCATAACTTTCTATTACTATAACGTATTATATAGGAAAAATCTTCAATTCTTCCTATATATATTCTTAAAATTATCTAAAGAAATCTAAAAACAAAACGGAAAGCAGTGTTCTCACCACTTTCCGTTTTGTAAAATATCTCTCTTATAGAAATTTACTTTGCCGCAGTTTCCGCTTTACGGCCTGCTGCCTTTCCCGCAATACCTGCTTTCAAAATCGGGCTTAATGGTTTGTAGATCAGCATTGTAATCAGAGACACCGCTCCTCCCTTTAATAAATTCATGGGCGCTACCGCAAAAATCACAAGGGTAACAACACTTGTAATATTGCCATTGATGGCGGTTCCCATTCCCACGATCACATCAAGTGGCATTCCATACAACTTGGAAAATGCAGGGAGCAGATAAATAGCATTAAATGCAGAGCCAAACACCGTCATACAGAGTGTTCCCGCCACACAAGCAACTATGGCATTTTTTTTGCTCTTTTTAAACATATAAATTATGGAAGCCGGCAGGATAAAACTGCAGCCCACAGCAAAGTTTGCAAGGTCTCCCACAAAGGCTGTGGAAGTTCCCTTGATAAACAGCTTGAGCACAATCTTACAGAACTCAATCATCACTCCGGCCACCGGTCCGAAAGCAAAAGCGCCAATAAGTGCCGGTATCTCACTGAAATCCAGCTTATAGAACTCCGGCGCGAAAAATACCGGAAAGTCAAAAATGTGAAGCACCACTGCAATTGCAGAGAACACACCGATCATTGCAAGCTTTCTTGTGGAGAGCACGCGCTCCGTATCACCGTTTTTCTTTTTTGCAAACCGCTCGGTCAAATAAGCCACTGCCACCAGCGCCGCTGCAATCAGTACGACCTCAACAACAAATACTGCGTTGTCCACGATTGTGGACCATAAACCATTACCCATTTTCTTTTCCTCCTAAAAATACGGCTTTTCGCCTTTTTCAGAAAGGTTCTTCTTGTAGATGTGGTCTGTCCGATCCTCTAAGCAGTTCGCTTTGAGTAAGGGACAAAACAAAACCCCGAATGAATATTCATTCGGGGTTCTGACAAACTCGCATCACATACAGTTGTTGTATCCTGTACATATGTAATCTGTTTCGTACAGGAAACTGTTGCTTTCTTCTCTCATCCAGACTTTACTGTCGGTTTTGGAATTCTCGTACATGAGTCACCAAATCAGCCATTTGCCTCTGCCTTATCATTTCAGCAGACACTCATGGGTCGCGGACTTTACCGCCGGTAGGGACTTTCACCCTGCCCCGAAGAACTTTTCTTTATTTGATTCTTTACCATAATAATGTATTGTTATTTATTTGTCAACAGTAATCTAAATATGGTATTTCTCAAAATATTCTTTTCTTGCTTCTGCATTACTTGAAACTATGCTGATTTCTTCCAGTTTGTTTTCCTTTAGCAGCACAGAAATCAGCTTACCAAGTCTGTCTTCGCCATCTACTTTCCCTCTGTCGTAGCCTGATTTCTCACCATCCTCAAAGAAAGACTTTCTCACATATTCCTCATTGTATTCATAGATTGACATGGCAACCACCTCTGCTCTCTAAATGGATTATCTGTCAAATTACAAATATTTTGCACACTCAATTAATAATACCACGCTACACACCAGATAAACATACAAATCATAAATCCTATTCCCACAGCCGCTATAAATAGCATAAGAATACTAATGATTACATCAATCAAAATCGTATAAATAAGAATACTATATAACACTGCAATAGCAATACTTAAGAATGTAATCCCAGTAGGGTTATTAACCTTATTAGCCAAACTAAAAACTTTAAAGTTCAAAACAATCATTCCTAAAATGAAAGCAAATATAACTGCTATTGGATTATAAGAACCAACTTTTAAATAATCCCATTCTGGCACCATGTTCATCTTTATCAAAAAAATACCTATAATGAATAGAATTAATTCTAATATATAAACAATGCTCAATGCATGTCTATTGCTTTTTGCATTATTACTAATTTCAATATATATAAAATGATCAATACCAAGAGGCATAATTACACTGCATATAAATAAACCTGTAAATAATAATAAAAACGGTCCGATATCTGATGAGGGAATTACCTTTTCAGCACCTATTGCAAACAAAATATTAAAAACAATTCCAATTAAAATCATTACAATTAATTTAGCAATCCATACCCATCTTTTCTTAACAATTTCACTTTTTTCCAACCTCTCTTTTTTTTCAATATTTGTAATAATATTGCATGCACCTGTATTTCCCATTGACTCTGCCAAAGAATACCACTGTTTAGCCTTTTTATAATTTTTGCGAGTACCATATCCTATTTCATAAGCCTTTGCTAAATTATTTACAGCATCAATCTGCCCTTGTTGCGCAGCTTTCCTGAATAACATATAGGCTTTTCTATTGTTCTCTTTTACACCCAATCCACATGAATACATATAACCCAAGCTATTTTGCGCATCCGGATTACCTTTATCAGCCGCTTGTTTATAGAATTTAAAAGCTTTGGCATAATCACATTTTATTGTATCCTGGCCATACAAATATATCCGTCCCAAGCAAAATGGTGCATCTGCATTTCCATATTCAGTTGCTTTAAGATAAAATGCAACTGCCTTTTCAATTTCTTTTTCATCCTCAAACCATCTTCCTAAATTATAGAACCCCGTGTTGTCTCCATTCTCTGACATTATTTTATATGCTTCAATTGTCTTTTCCCCAACTTCCAATCCATAGTCTGCTGCACATTTAAACCATTCCATAGATCTTTTCTCATTTTCCTTGCCATATGTATCCACGAAATAGATAAAGCCTAATTCATATGCCGCATCTGCATCATGTTGTTTTGCTGCTTCCTCATACCACCTTATTGCCTCATCATATTGCATATTAATCAAAGAAATTTTTCCCAGTCTTTTCATTGCTGCCATGTTTTTATGCTTGGCAGCTTCCATATACCAGTATGTAGCTTGTTTATTACTTTGGCATAGTTCATATTCACATTCATATAGCCATCCCAAATAGAACTGACTTGTTGAGTCCCCTTGAACCGCAGCCATCTCAAACCACATCTTTGCTTCCTTAATATTCTTTTTAACTCCTTTTCCATTTAGGTACATAATTCCTAATAATCTATTAATCCATATTTCATTAGAATCTGCCTGCGAAAGAAGCCATGACAAAATTTCTTCATCGCTTAATGGTACATTATCTCCTCCTGCATATAGTTCAACCAGTTTTCTAGTCGCTATCGAACAACCTTTTTTTGATAAATCATGTAAAAGTTCTACCCCTTTTTCAATTTCTCCTAAATTAATCATATCTATTGCCACTTTTACATTATTATCAATATTATTATCCATGATCTCACCCATTGTTTGCCTCCACCTTCTATATTAATATCATTATCTAATATTTACATTCAATTCACAAGTAAAACAATTAATTCTATTTCCCAATTTTTTCTCCTTTTCTTCAACATTTTGTTATAAGCCAACAAACTCTCCGAACCTCGCTTATTGGCCCAGAGAGTTTGTTTTCTCACTCAAAAATATTTTCTGTTGTTTTCGCTAACACTCACATTTACTGTGAAACTAACATTCATCTAGACTTTATGTATGTAAAAGTCCAAATTTATATATGATATTTCTCATAATATTCTTTCCTTACTTCTGCATCACTTGAAACTATGCTGATTTCTTCAAGTTTGTTTTCCTTTAGCAGCATGGAAATCAGCTTGCCAAGTCTGTCTTCGCCATCTACCTTCCCTTTGTCGTAGCCTGATTTCTCACCATCCGTCTTACCCCTGTCGTAGCCTGACTTTTCACCATCCGTCTTACCCCTGGCATAACCGGATTTTTCGCCGTCTTCAAAGAAAGACTTTCTCACATATTCCTCATTGTATTCATAGATCGACATGGCTACCACCTCTGCTCTCTGCTGTATCAGGAAATCCTTCAGGATATCCTTTCTGATACACTCTTCTACCGCCAATTCCACCGCCTGTTTAAGCTCCATAGTCTCGAGGTTCTTTCGGATCTCTGCCACAAAGTGAGCATATCCGTACAATGTCTCACATTTCTCGAGGAGTTCTCTGTTATGTCCGAAATTGATGTTGATAACACGCACTTTCAGCTCGATGCAGCCCTCCCCTTCCTGTTCAAAAGCTTCGGATAATCTCTGTTCGAACTCTTCCTCCTCCCTCTCCAATCCGTTGTAAAAAACAATATAGTAGGGAGTCGGAATCTTGATCTGTCTCCTGACACTCAGATCAATATCCTTCAACTGCTTCTTATATAGATCTGTGAAGTACAGAAGTCCCCGGAGGGGCATATTGGGACAGTAGGATGACTGGTGCTCATACAAACTCATGCTGCTGTCAATGACAAAGGAAACATCATTTCTCATGTTGATGTAAATGGCATTTTCCAGCGTGTTCACCATCAGTTTTTCCGGATCATCATAATCGGTTCCATTCAGGGCATTGTAGAGTTCCAACAGTCTCTTCTTATCACTGAACAGCATCCGGAACACTCTGTCCTTGTAGGTCTGATAAACAGGTGGCGATGTAATCTGCTCGGGCAGAACAGTTTTTACAGTTTTTTTCTTTCTCTTTTTAGCACTCATAGGCTTTCTCCTTTCGTCGGTGCGCAGAGTATGCAAGCCACCCGGCAAAAGGTCTGTTTTGCATCCCCGCTTTTCTTATAGATTCATTGGGTAATCAAGCAAGGATTCTAAAACAGATGATGTATTCCGGTTCGGAATACCTTCTCAGAAAGTAAGAGTATATGATTTTCCGTTAGAATTTCTATGCTTTAAGAGCATTATAGCAAAGGCTTCAAACAGTGTCAATAGCCTATTCCACTTCCTTTACCAGTTCCAGAAACTCTTCCTTATACTCATCATCGAGGTCGATGGATTTCAATACCTTCTTCACATTTTTCACGGAAGCGCCCTCCGGATTTTCACTGTGAGAGGCAAGCAGGCCAAACTCTGCCACTGCTCCTGCAAACCGGAAATCATCATCAGGATTTTCCATATAGTTTTCAAATCCAATGGGATAGGCAAGCAGGCTGCTCTCTTCCTCAGCAGGTTTCTTGTAGCGGATGCTTAAGGTAAACCATTCTTTCTCCGTTGCGGAGCTTTCAAGGCTGTCTTTTCCCTGCTCCTTTCGGTATTCATCGCTGTATTTGAGATCATTAATGTCTTCATCGGAAAGACCGGAAAGGGGCTCTTTCAAAATCACTTCATAGAGAGCGGTAACGCTGTGTCCGGCTCCGATCTCTCCGGCATCCTTGGTATCATCATCAAAATCCTCTTTATTTAAAGCCCTGTTCTCATAACCGATGAGGCGGTATTCGGAAACAACCGCAGGATTAAACTCCACCTGGAGCTTTACATCCTTGCAGATGGTGAGCAGTGTGGCAGACATCTCTTCCACCAGCACCTTATTTGCTTCCCGCAGGGAATCAATGTAGGCATAATTTCCGTTTCCCTTATCAGCCAGTGTCTCCATCTTGTTATCCTTGATATTGCCTGTTCCAAAGCCAAGAACCGACAGGAAAATACCGGATTCCTTTTTCTCTGTGATCAGCTCTTCCAGTTCCTCTTCACTGGTCAGCCCGATATTCAGATCACCGTCCGTCGCTAGAATCACTCTGTTATTTCCGCCCATGATAAAGTTATCCTCTGCCAGCGCGTAAGCAGTCTCGATTCCTTTGCTTCCGTGAGTTCCTCCACCGGCCTCAAGACCCATCAACGCCTTTTTGATGGTCCTTGTCTTATCGCCGCTAACACCTTCAAGCACTACCGTATCATCCCCTGCATAGGTAACAATGGAAACCCTGTCCTTTTCCGTGAGATTGTCCGCAAGCAGGCAGAAGGCTTCCTGCAAAAGAGGCAGTTTGTCATCCGCATACATGGAACCGGAGACATCCAAAAGGAAAACAAGATTGGAAGCCGGTGCATCCTCATAATCGATGTCCTCTGTTTTCAGACCAAGCATCACAAGCTCAGCGTCTTCATTCCAGGGACATTTCCCTATTTTGGCAGTAACTCCGAAGGGTTCACTCCCCTCAGGTTCCCTGTAATCATAGGTAAAATAATTCAGCATCTCTTCGATCCTGACTGCATTTTCCGGCAGTTCATCAATGGAATAACCCTCTCTGATGAGTCTCCTTAAATTGCTGTAGGATGCGGTATCCACATCTGCGGAAAACGTGGATACAGGTTCTTTCATAACAGAAGAATAGCCTTTTTCTTCCCACTCACTGTATTCCTCACTGTTTTCTTTTCTGGTAAAATCGGGATCATAATCATAGCAGCCGTCCAAATAGCTTTCACCTTTCACTGTTTTTTCTTCCTCCGTCGCAGCTTCCTCCGTCCAAGCCTTCGCTTCCGTGTTTTCCGTGATTCCCGCTGCAGATGTTGCAGTATCACTTGTGCTTTTGCCGCAGCCTGTCAGTGTTCCCACCAAAAGTGTGATTGATAGTAAAACAGCTATAATTTCCTTTCTCATAAAAAATTCCTCCCTTTTTGTATCTTATCTAAGATACGCGGGAGGAATTTCCTTTTTATGGGTTTTTTCAAAAATTCTTTTAATCGCTTAATAAGACCTTACACCTTCCATTTCCGGTTACTTTTAATTCATTTCCAATTCACTGGTAATAATGCCAAAAGACTCAAGTTTTGCTTTTAATATTCTGATTTGATAATCGATTTCTTTTTCTGAATTTTCTGCTTTTTTTATTCTCTGAAGACTTGTATAGTTATCAATAAGATTGTTGATCATTTCTTTTTCATTCATATCATCACTCACTTCCGTTCACCACCTTTTCACTATGATACCAATATTATAGTGAAAAGAATTTCCGGTGTAAAGCGTTATTAAATTATCACAAATTCTTTATTGAAAGGATTTATTCACAGAAAAAAATTGCCGGTTCAAGCGGACGCAAGTCACTCAAACCGGCAAATCTCTCATTGGTCATATTCTATTTATTAATATAAGCAAAGAAGCCTTCCACATCATTGCTCTTCATGTAGCCCTTTTCTACCCAGAAATCTGCTGCCATCTGCGCAATATCCTTCACATTTCCTTCTTTGCCAAGATCATTGAATTCCTTGTTCATTGCCTCATCGTAGAAGGTAATGCCGGAGCATTCGCCAATCACATCCTCAGTGGAAAGGCCAAGTCCCTTTGCCATGATCTCGCAACCCTCTTCAAAGTTCTCATTTAAGTAGGCCACCGACTTGTTCCAGCCCTCGTTCAGCGCATCCGCTGCGTCAGGATGCTCCTCAAGGAATGTGGTGCTCACAGTCAGTACATCAATGATGGCCTTGGGATAATCTGCGGAGGAAACCAGAATATGTCCGCCTTCTCTTTCACCGCAGTTGCTGAGCGCAGGCTCCCATGTAACTGCTGCGTCAACCTGTCCGGCGATAAAGGCTTCACCGGCTGCGTCATTTCCCATCTCCACAATATTGATCTGATCCTCTGTGATATTGCTGTCTGCAAGTACCTGCAGGAAAAAGAAATAGGAAGTAGCGGATTTATCCAGTGCTACTGTCTTTCCGGCAAGATCATCTACTGTCTGGATCTCCGCTGTTGCCACCAGTCCGTCACCGCCTGTGGAAGCATCCATCGTGCATACATACTGTTCGGGAGCGCCTGCATCATACTGGATGATGTCACGATCCAGAACCTGACCTAACGCCTGAATGCTGTTTGAGAGAAAAGCTGCACCATAGGTGGACTCATCCTCCATGATCACAACCTCCACATCATAACCTGCTTCCTCAAAGTAGCCTTTTTCAACTCCAATAAATACGGGTGCATAGCCTGCCCAAGTACAGAAAGCAACCTTAAGCGGGATCAGATCCCCTTCTGCTTCTGTGTTTGCGGTTTCTTTTGTCTCTTCTGCCGAGCCGGAAGAACCGCAGCCGACACAGGAAAATACCAGTGTCATACTAAGTAACAATGCCAACAACTTTTTCATAATACTATCTCTCCTTTTCTCTATTGATCAAGGGCAGCATCCTGGCTTTCCTGCCAGAGCATGTCCATGATTTTCCGTTTCATTTGTAAAAATTCCGGTGTTACAAGCATCTCATGGCTCCTCTCACCGCTCATTTGAACCTCCAGAATCTCCCGGATAGTTCCCGGTCTTCGGCTCATCACATAAATGCGGTCCGCAAGAAGGATTGCCTCGTCGATATCATGGGTGATAAAGAGAATGGTATTCTTTGTCTCCCGGCTGATTTTTGCAAGGAGCTCTTGCATGACCATTCTGGTCTGGGCATCCAGCGCCCCAAAGGGTTCGTCCATGAGAAGAATCTCCGGTGAATTGGCGAGAGTTCTTGCGATCGCCACACGCTGCTTCATGCCTCCCGAAAGCTGCTTTGGCAGCGCATTTTCAAAACCGGAAAGTCCCACCAACTGGATATATTCCTTTGCAATTCTTTCCCTCTCCGGTTTCGCCACCTTTTTCATCTTAAGGCCGAACTCTACGTTCTTCTGAACCGTGAGCCAGGGAAAAAGGCTGTATCCCTGAAAAACCATACCGCGGTCAGCGCCGGGTGCTGTCACAGGCTTCCCCTCGATCAACACCTCTCCCTCCGTCGCCTCCTCAAGACCTCCGATGATATTGATCAGCGTTGACTTTCCGCAGCCGGAAGGCCCGACCATGACTACAAATTCCGATTCCTTTACTTCCAGATTGATATCCTTCAATGCGGTCAGATCTTTTCCGTTCTTATTTGCTGCCGGAAAGATCTTCTGCAGATTGCTTACCTTTAATTTCACATCACTCATATCAGTCACCTAACCTTTCATGCCAGGGCACAATGATCTTTGTCAAAAGCCGGAGCAGGAAATCGGTGACAAGACCGATGACACCTATCATGATCAGACCGGCAAAAATAACATCCGTAGCCAGAAAACGCTGGGACTTCAGAATGATGTAACCGAGTCCGGAGGAAGCAGCCACCATTTCCGCCACCACAAGGTAAGTCCATGCCCAGCCGATAGTCAGCCGGAAATCATCCATAAGTCCCGGAAGGGCAGCCGGAAAGATTA